>PWPZ01000198.1 GCA_003556985.1 Bacteroidota bacterium | reverse complement strand
GGCAAGGTTTTTTAGTTCTGCTCCCGTTTCATAGGCAGTAATTTCATGTCGCAACTGCCATAAGCGTTTTTGTTTTTCTATGTATTGGGTATAGGTGTCATTTTCACTCAGGCGACTTTGTACAAGCCCTTGTACTCTTGGCATGAATTCATCGAGATCATTTTCGTCAGACACAAAATCATGCCAGGGGAGACGCTCTTCGGTAATAACGGAAGCCAGATCAAAGCTCTCTCCAAACACCTTACCGGCATATTCTGTGAGCAGTCCGGCGCTTTCTTCGCCTTCCCCGATAGTGGCTGATGTGCCCACAGGACAGAGTTCACCGCGGTTTATCTTGAGTTTCAGCTTCAGGCGTCGAATCAGGTTGGCAACATCAGTTCCCTGGGCACCGTCATAGGTATGCAGTTCATCCAGTACTAAAAACTTCAGAATGCCGGAATCAGCCAGGTTATGAGACCACAGAGTGTGATACCGGTTTCGCATTAAGCCATAATCAAGCATCTTGAAATTGGTAAGCAAAATATCGGGTTTGGTATCAATAATGCGATCACGCTTTTCAATAATATGATCCGCTCCCATGTCCGTTGCAAACTCCTTACCGGTATTTCCTTCACCGATAAACAGCCCCGCAGTAATGTTACCTTTCAGCCGGTCATCCTTCCAGATAATTTCAGCAAGCCGTTGTGCCTGGTCAGTAGCGAGGGCATTCATCGGATAGAGAATGATCGCTTTTATTCCTTTTTTATCCCTGTTTTTGTAGCAGTAATCAAGGATAGGAAACAAAAAGGATTCGGTTTTTCCTGAGCCGGTACCGGTGGTTAACAGGGTCGGTTCGGGCTCTCCGTTTTCTGTAGACAGACGCTGAAACGCTTTTGCTTGATGCAAAAAAGGGTCAAACGCCGGCTTTATTTCTAATGGCACAGGTTCACCTGCCGGAGACTTTTTAAAGGGCAGCTGAAGGGAAATGTATGGCCCGCGAAACATCCCGTTCTTTTCATCATTAATAAAGCTGTGAAAAGCTTGATGCATTTCCCGTTCTCTAAACGTGAAAGTAGCCTTCAGGTACTCCGAAATAGCGGCCTTCAGTTCCTGTGCTTGTTGAAGCGGTATCATGCCTTATCCTCCTCAAAAACCCTCTCAAAATGTTCCCAGGCCACCTTATAATCCTCCACCCTATCGCATTTATCGAAGGGAGCATAATAGGTCACTTCTTCGCCGCCGTAGAGTTCGTTTTTGGAAGGATCTACGGTGTGTACGTAGGTTTCACCTTCTTTGAGGTCGCGGATGTCGTTCCAGGTTTTGCGGTCTGTGCCAACTCCGGTAAGGCCGCGGCTGTTGGTGAAGACGATATTCCCCTTGCGGTCATACCATGTGTCTTCTTCGTACTGCTGCATGACCGGAAACTGCACCTCATAAATCAGAATCAGCTCTTCCAGTGTAAGGCCTAAGGCCATTGCAACAATGACGTCGATCTCTACCAAGGTATGGCGACGTTCAAAATACGTGCGTAAACCATTTCCTCTATTCCAAATTCGGGTCAACCTACTAAAATCCGGTAGACGAGGGTCAGTTTTGCTCCATTTTTGTGAGATGAATTCATCATTCCACTGGGATTCCCAAAGAACTTTGTAATTAGATGTGACACAATTTAACATAAGTATCCTTGAATACAACTCATTTTTAAATCTTGATTTTATGCCGAGAGGCATTTCAGACATAGGACCTGCAGTAAAGTCAGTTCTTCCACTTGATTTTAGAAGAAAGTCTAGCACTATTGATGAGCTCAATCCTGCAAATTCAATTGTAATATCATAGGTTGGAAACTGACAAGAAATTACTGTATGTACGTGCGCTACCTTAGGCGGTATAATTGCGGACTGTAATGACCTTTCTCCAGCTAAGCTAATTCTTCTGCTGAAGACTAATCTAAACGTTTCCACCCATGTTAATGAATCTACTATACTTTTATTCCTCGAAGAGTACCGTTCCAGTTCCTCATCCGGCACATAATTTGTTCTTGGCACGAAATCGTTAGAAATTTTGGTAAGATCAAGGGACACGTAAGCTTTATGGGTGTCACATATTTTCTTAGGTGTTTGAAATAATGGATTAGCTACAAAAAAATGTGGTCCACTATAAATCAGTTCATATTGGTCAATATCCGGCCATTTTGTTTCCCGGCGAATAATTCCAGCATTTACGGCATTCGTTTCATCCCAGCAAACTGTGGATTTGACATTAACATCTTTCACTTTCCCGGGGAATTCGCTCAGCTTTCGTAGTACATCGATAATCTGCCAGCTATGAATACTAACCAGCTTTGCCGTCTGCCATTGACCAGAATCTTCAAATGTTTCTGCGATTATACTGAGCTCTTCTTCGCGAATGTTTATTAAACGATCCTTATGAGGTAATATATTCCATATCCAATTCTCTCCTTCATTATCCAATCTTTTGATGCCTCCTGGCAACCCCTCGCCATTATGAACAAAACAGCCGTCAACAGTAGAAGGATGAAATAAATTATTGATCAAATAAAAATTTATTTTTTCATTAATCCCTGAGTAAATATTAATTGCATAAGTTTCTCTATTTCCAATTTCAGGAAATAGTTTTTTTTCATTCTGGAATTGAAATAGGTATTCCAATTTAGAATAAATAACCTTCCTGAGTGCATGTCCTCTTGTATCATCATAAACGCTAGTAGGGTGTAGTAAGCCCATATATCCTTGATCTGCTGATAGTGTGAAACTGTTTTCAAGAATACATTTATATAAATTGGTCTGTTGTCCCTTTAATAGTGGATAATTCTGCTCTGCGTTCATAAATTTTGAAAGGCCTTCCATTTCAATTGCCTCGTCAATAAACTGTTCAGCCAGTTCATCATTTTCCAGAAACTCATTCAAGATCTTACGCACTTTAGGGGAGCTCATCTTTCTAATCAGCACCTCTGGGTTGATATCGGATATAATTCCTTTCTCATCAAACTGCATTTTAATCCAAGGCGGATTTCCACATATCAGGTCAAACCCGCCTCGCTCCCGAAACACTTCCAGAAACTCTAGTTGTGGATGGAAGAATTTGTAGCGGTTGCTCAGCCGTTGCACGGTTTTCAGCCGTTCGTTCTCGTCAAAAAAGGTGCTTCGATCCACCTGTTCAATAATGGCAGAGGTTTTTTTGTCTTTCTCCTGCACGCGGTCATCAAAAGTGAGCTGGTCTCCTTTATGATGCAGGAGCTTTTGCTGGGTTGTGAACCCTTTCGGTTTGTCCTCATCTGCATTCACCGCAAGGATTTTCAACAGATCGTCCAGGTACTCGCTCCGTTTAGGCAGTTGCCGGGCATCCCTCACATCCCAGAACCAGAGGGCGCACCAGTAGTCCATCACCAGTTTTAGCTTGTAGTAGGCAGCATCGTGCTGCAGGCGCTGTTCAGCCAGCTTCTCCTTTTCATCATAGCTGCGAAGGTGCATACCCCGCTGTTCACCCTCTTCGGTACCACCAAATATGTTATACCGGCTGTGGGTCTGAGCGTTAAGCTGTTTAATGAACCGGTAGTAGTTCTCCAGTTCTGCATCAATCCTTTCAGAAATCTGCTTCAGCTTGTTTAATTCTTCTCTGCGGAATGGTTTGCAAAACTCTTTGAGCCAGTCACGCGACCGTTTCACCTCTTTCTCATGCTCATCCTTGAGGATCTTGATCCCGGCCGAGGCCAGCATATTCTTGTCCGGCAGCAGAAAGTGATAGATCTGGCTTTCCCTGCGGAGAATTCCGTTCTTGCCGAAGGAAAGCGGCTTCGGGGCCTTCTCCCACCACTCTTTTTTGATCTCTTTCCCCTTGCTGTCCTTCTCCAGTGAGATATCGCTCTCAGGGTATGTTTTCAGCCAGACACCTACTACGGCATTCCCCACCGCCAGTCGGTTGGCAAAAAAGGGCGTTTCCATATCCTGATGGATTCCGTTCAGCCAGAGGCTCAGCTTGCCCAGCTCAATGGCGGTCGGGTTGATATCCACCCCATACACGTTATTGGCAGCAATATAGGCCTTCACCTTCTGCAGCTCCTCACGGTAACGGTCAGGCTTCACCCTGCGTTTCAGCTCCTTCTGCCGGTACTGCAGGTAGGCCTCTGCCACCTGGTTAATCATCTCGTTGTGAAAGGCGGCCGCACCCATGGCCGGTTCCAGAAGCTTCAGATCGAGCAGTTCCAGGGCTTTCATCTCGCCGTTTTCCACCTTCTCCAAAATATGTTTCAGGGCATACTTTACCGTGAGACGGGTGAGCGACTCAGGCGTATAGTAAGAGGCCGACTTCTGCCGGTCGCGCCCGCTCATCCGGTAAACAAAGGTACCCTCCGGTATGATTACCATCTGATCCTGCTCATCATGCAGAATCTCTTTCTTTTTGAAATCATCCCTCCGGC
>PWPZ01000089.1 GCA_003556985.1 Bacteroidota bacterium | reverse complement strand
CTTGTCGAGGCTCAGATAAGGATCGGATCTGTCAAGGCAATGCTCCATTCATACCGGGGATTGAGAAATCCTGAAACGGCAAGGATTAGCCCGGACAAGGATTAGTATGGAAGAGAGCGGAAACTTTGGAAATAAGCAATCAGTCGGTATGGGCCGCATGTAGATTATCCTGGTATCTTTTCCTGAAAAACCATTTCCAGGCCAGCCAGCCGGGGAAAAACCCAAGGGTGTTGGCCAGTATGTCCAGGGTGCTGAAATGACGTCCGTAACCTCCCGCGCCCTGAATAACCTCCATTATTGTTCCCCAGAAAAACACTACCAGCAAAGGCAGGAACTTTTTGTATTTTCCGTAAAATTTATCCGGCCAGGTAAAAAACAAAAGGAATGTCAGTATTGTGTACATCCCAAAATGAATCACTTTGTCGGCATGGGGGAATAATCCTGATTCCGGTATCGGTAATGAGCTTGACGGCAAAAGGCTTAATGACGTTATTATAATTAAGTAGGTCAGTAATATCATATATCTGAGCATTCGGTTCATTTTGGATATAACGTAAAAAATAAATTTTTGTTTGGATCTTTTTTATAATTGCCGGGGCAGCCAGAGAAAAGGGGAGCGATTATGGCCTTTAGTAGGGCATTATAATTTTAAGTAACTCCTGCATGTCTTTTACCTTATCGGAAAACCCGGCTTTTTCGTAAGCAATGATAAGGTTCATCAACAGTCTCATAATTGTTTCCTGGTTGGTACAGGGTCTGAACCAGGACTGCTGGGGGTCAAGCTTCTGCAGCTTCAGATAGTGGTCAATCTCTTTTTTTCCCAGTACCGCTCCGCGGTTATAGGGGTTAATGTAAAACAGGACTTCCTTCGGGGAAGTTTTCTTTTTTAAGGCACTTTGGAACACGTTTCTGATAGTGCCCGGCTCATCCATATAGCCCAGTATGAATATTTTCGGCAGACTGATTCCCTGAATGGGAATTTTAATTTGTTTTGCTATTAAAAGGTAAATAATGGCCAGTGATACGGCATTGCCTTTTTTGCTTTCCAGAACCTGGTTTATAAAGGAATTGCGCGGAGCATTGACATTTTTGTTTCTTGCGAATTTGTGAACATCAAATATTATATGGTTCATGATCCTCACTTTTTCAAGGGCAGTGAGCTTGTTGCTGAGTTCAAGCCACAGATCTCTTGAAATTTGGTGAACCTCCTGCTCCAATTCACTTATCTCCAGATCGGGAAACTGATACCTGGATACCCAGAAAGCCCCCTCAAGAAGATCTGATGATCCGGATTCCTTCCATCTGAGAAGGTTTTTTTTGACATTGCCGAACTGTATATCGTGTATTATATTTTCAATTTTCTCCTGCTGGTCAAGATCGGGAGATTTTTCCCAGGCAGTTTCCAGTTCGGGAATGACTTCCGTTCCCAGCTTTCTGAGATTGCCGGTCACTACTTCACTGATCTCGATATCCGGGTCGTCAAGCAGATGAATAAGAGCCTTTATGTCCTTTTTTTTCATGTTCATTGTAACCAAATCTGCAAAATATAACTTAAAAACTGTACCGGATATTTTCCTTAATACGTACTCTGATCTTTAAATTTTTGTTTTTCTTATACTTGCAAAGCCCGGAGCGGCTATACAGCCTTGCCGGGAAAGCTGTTTTTTAGTTTAGCAAATATAAATATAATTAAATAAATGATCGATGAGACGATATGTCATTTACGAGGTACCGATTTTGTTTTATCTTTACAATTAGTATTAACCGTAACTTAAAAAAAATGATACAACGAATACAAACTATCTACCTTTTTGCTGCGGCAGTGATCATGTTTTTGCTGTTTTTTTTCCCTTTTATGGAAATGATCGGCGCAGACGGCCAGTATTATCGCTATGACATTTATGGAATACATCAGGGTATGGGGGAGACTGCCCAAATGAGCATGTCGGTACTTCCACTCCGGTTTCTGGTTTTTGTTACCGGTATTCTCAGCCTGGTTATTATCTTTCTCTACAAAAAGAGGATTTTGCAGATACGTTTATGTGTATTCAATTTAGTCCTGACCCTGGGTTTCTACGGACTTTTTTATTTTTATTACTATCAGGCTGCAAGGGATATCGAGGTCGAAACTTATCTGAAAGTGCCCCTTGCTTTTCCTCTGATTGCCATGATACTGCTTTACCTTGCAATTCGCAATATAGGAAAGGATGAAATTCTGGTAAGATCCTATAACAGGATCAGATAACAGGATAAGCTAACAGGATCAGATAACAGATTTTTTCCTTATAGTAATATAGAAACCGCGTCCATCTGGGACGCGGTCTGTTTTTTTAGGGCTGGCCGAAAAGCATACTTACCATAGAAAGCCTGTCATTCAGGGACAGTATAATATATGTGACTGAGGCCTTTAGATGCAGTAATGAAGGCGTGGCTGTGTCATGTTAGGTTAAATGAAAACCATATGTTCCTGATCGGTTATCTTCTCGCAATAATGGCACTTCAGTGATACCTCCTTTTTGGATATAACCCTGAATTTTGGTTTCACAGTCTCATTATTGGTTATGCATTTGGGGTTGACACATTTCACTATTCCAGTGAATTCATCGGGCACGGTCACTTCCTTTTTCTCTTCTACCTTGTATTCCTTTATGATATTGAGCTTTGCCTGCGGAGCGGCCAGTGCTATGCGGTTAATCTCCTCGTCAACAAAAAATTTATCGGAAATCTTCACTATGGCTTTGGAGCCAAGCCGCTTGCTTTCCAGGTTTGTTCCAAAGGTTATCTGATTATCACTGCGGTAAAGTCCCAGTATATTGATAACCTTAAAAAGGTTGTTAGCCGGTATATGATCAATCACCGTACCGTTCCGGATGGCGCTTACTTTGAGTTGCTTGATTTCTTTATCCATGGTTTAATCAGTTTTTTAATCCAAGTATCAATGATAAGATAGACTGGCGGGTATATACGCCGTTTAATGCCTGGGTGAAATAGTATGCTTTTTCATTATCATCAACATCAGTATTGATCTCGTTTACCCGTGGCAGGGGATGCAGTATCTTAAGGTTGCTCTTTGTGTTTTCGAGCATTTTATTTCTCAATACATAAGCATTTTTGGTCTTTTCATATTCGATAGGATCTGAGAACCGTTCTTTCTGAACTCTCGTAACATACATAATATCCGCCTCTGAAATGGTATCCTTAAAGTCGGTCATCTCATAGTATTTCAGTCCGTGCTGATCCAGGAACAGCTTGTACTCCTGTGGTATCCTCAGTTCTTTGGGAGAGACAAAGTAGAAGGTGGCATTGAAACGAGCCATGGCCATCAGAAGGGAGTGGACCGTCCTGCCGTATTTCAGATCGCCGACAATGAAAATATTAAGGTTTTCAAGGGTTTTCTGGGTTTTCTTTATGGAATACAGATCAAGCAGGGTTTGGGTCGGGTGCTGGTTAGCTCCATCGCCTGCATTCACCACGGGTACCATGGCTACCTCGCTGGCATATCTTGCACTGCCTTCGAGGGGGTGGCGCATTACGATAAGATCGCTGTAGTTGCTCACGGTCTTGATGGTGTCTTTAAGTGATTCCCCTTTGGTGGCGCTGGAAGATGCGGAATCACTAAACCCTATGATCTTCCCTCCAAGTCTGTTCACGGCACTTTCGAAGCTCAGCCGTGTCCTTGTAGAGGGTTCAAAAAACAGGGTGGCGATAACCTTGCCGCTCAGTATGGTCTGTGTAGGGTTTTGTTCAAATTCACCCGCCAGATCAAGAACGTGAAGGATCTCTTCCTTTGAATAGTCATTGATAGATATCAGGCTTTTGTTTTCCATCTGTTTGAATTTTTTTTGCTGGTTATCATGCGCGTATGTTGCGGAGTGTGGAATGCAGGTTCTACTGGTAAAAATAGTCAAGATGTTTGGATGAAAAAACAGGTGTTAATAATTAATTAATAACTTCCTTTTATGTTTTCAACAACCACATTATCAATTATTTTGAGACGGGCTATGACCTTGTCTGCTTTCATGCGCGGAACACGAATTTTTATGCTGCAGCCGGCACCAAAATCCTGTTCCGTTTGCACGACCTCCTCAAGGTCCAGTACTTTCATTACCATGTTCAGTGAGGTGTACGGGAATTTAAGGGTAAAAACCTCGTCTATTGTCCGGGTAATTATTTCGGTGTCGGCAAGGGCCATGGCGGCGGCTTCACGGTATGCATTTATCAATCCACCGGTACCCAGAAGGGTGCCCCCGAAATATCTTACAACTACTACCAGGACATTGGTGAGATCATTTTTATTTATCTGTGCAAGGATTGGTTTTCCGGCGGTACTGGATGGCTCCCCGTCGTCGTTGGCGCGGAAATTTTCTTTGTCCCTGCCCAGCACCCAGGCATAGCAGTGATGTCTTGCATCGTGGTATTCCCTGCGAAGGTCGTCGAGTTTTT
>PWPZ01000192.1 GCA_003556985.1 Bacteroidota bacterium | reverse complement strand
GCCGCAAAATCCAGGACTGACTGTACCTTGAATCTGGCAAGGAATTCAACCAGCTCCCGCGATTCCTCAAGGCTCTCACCACCGCAAAAATGGCTAAAAACCGTGGGCCTTACCAGCCATTCCAGGGGAATGCGGAGGCCGATGCCCAGATTTGCTATTATTCCTGCTATTTTTACCAGAAGAGGATATTCCATGAACTTAAAAAGAATCCTGGCTTTTTTAAGTTCTTTAATGCTCCTGTGTTTAAAAGCAATCTGGGTGTTTTCAAAAATCTGCATTTAGTTTGTAATGATTTATTATTTTTGGCAGATTGTCGGCATCTGACACTTCACACAACACAAAAGTACATTAAAATCATCAACCCCGCCAAACAAGCAAGATAATTTAATTTTGACCAAAACCTCCCCGGCTTATGTATGAATTTATTTCAGGCAACATTATTGAACTTACTCCTGCCAACCTGATAATTGAGAACGGTGGCGTTGGATATTTTGTGAATATATCACTTAACACCTATTCATTGCTGAGTGGAAAAACATCTTCCGTTGTATTTATGCATCAGGTGGTCAGGGAAGATGCCCACATGCTTTTTGGCTTTGCAGATAAAACCGAGCGCGAATTATTCAGGCAGCTCATTACCGTTTCGGGTATAGGTGCAAATACTGCAAGGGTCATGTTGTCGTCATTATCTCCCGACGAGATAAGAAAAGCCATATTAACGGGCAATATTGAGGTGCTAAAAGGGGTTAAAGGTATCGGCCTTAAATCTGCACAACGTATAATAGTGGACCTCAGGGACAAGCTTGGCAAAACAACTGAAAAGGAAGAAATTTTTGCTGCCTCGGACAATACGTTCCGCGAAGAATCGTTATCTGCTTTAATAATGCTTGGATTTCCCAAAAACTCGGTTGAGAAAGTAATTAACCAGTTATTGGCTACGGGCGATACTGGATCGGTCGAAGATCTTATCAAAAAGGCTCTGAAAAAACTCTAGATATGAATCTTATTGGCTTTTATCTTGGTTAAAGCATCAAAATATTCCGGCCGGGCTTTTTGGTTATTTCTGTTTTGGGTTTTTATTCTGACCCCGGGCATTTCAACCAGATATATTACTCCTTTAAATGATCCGCCTGCTGATTACGAGGGGATAAATTCAGCAGAAGAGGCAACCCTTTCCATTGCCGGTTCATATCTTAACTTGCAGGATCCGGCATCTGAACAGCCATCATCATCGGGCAGGATTCCCCTTCCCCCTCACTTCCGCTTGAATATCGATTATGATGTCACAACAAATTCCTACCTTCTGAGGAGAATGTACGGTGATATTGAGATCGGGCGTCCTGACGCTATGAGTTTTGATGAATTCAGAAGTTATGATATGCAAAGGTCAATGCGGGAGTACTGGCATGAGCGCTCGCAAGGCGTCACTGATGACGGAAGGGCCGAATTTATTCCCGGCCTCTCACTTGGGGGAGATGCCCTGGATATGATTTTCGGGAGTGATGTGGTTAACATACAGCCTCAGGGATCGGCCGAACTTATATTCGGAATAAATACGGTTAAGAATGAACGGCCTGACTTGCAGGAAGAGTTGCGCCGCACGACTACCTTTGATTTCCAGGAAAGAATACAGATGAATGTATCGGGAACCATCGGAGACAGGGTCAGCCTCGGGATCAACTACAATACCGAGGCCATGTTCGAATTTGAGAATCAGACAAACCTGGAATATACCGGAGGCGAAGATGATATCATAAAAAGAGTTGAAGCCGGGAATGTTACCCTTCCTTTGCCCGGATCCCTGATCACCGGAAGCCAGAGCCTGTTCGGTCTGAAAACAGAGCTTCAATTCGGCAATCTGACCGTCACAAGCGTTTTTTCGCAACAAAAGGGGGAGTCTTCCGTAATTGAGGTCAGCGGTGGAGCCCAGACGCAGGATTTCACGGTATATGCTGACGAGTATGATGCAAACAGGCACTTTTTCCTTTCCCAGTATTTCAGGGATACATATGAATCTTCCCTACGGAATCTACCCGTTATAAGCTCCGGAATCAACATTACCAAGGTTGAGGTGTGGGTAACGAACAAATCAAATAATTTTGAAAATTCCCGGAATATTGTTGCCTTTGTGGATCTTGCAGAAGATCAGTCCAATATCTATTCCGATGGCCTTTTTCCGGCCGATCCTTCCCAGTCAGGTAATCACCCGCGAAATGAACTTAACAGCCTGTACCAGGAAATGACCACAACTTATGCCGGAATCCGAAACATTAACCAGGTTACAAATACTCTCGGGGGGCTTGCCAGTCAGGATTTTATGGTAGGTCAGGATTATGAGGAAATTGAAAATGCCAGGCAACTTACCGAGCGTGAATATACGATCAATTCCAGGCTAGGATATATATCACTCAATAGTGCGCTTAATGCCGATGAAGTTCTTGCCGTTGCATTTGAATACACTTATGGCGGTCAGACATTCAGGGTTGGTGAATTTTCCGCAGAGGGGATAAATGCACCCGAGGCCCTTATAGTCAAGCTGCTGAAAGGGACTAATCTTACACCGAGGCTTCCCACATGGGACCTTATGATGAAGAACGTGTATGCCATAGGTGCATGGCAAATTGAGAGACGCAATTTTGTTTTGAATGTTATGTATCAGGATGATCAGACCGGTAATGCCTTGAATTACATACCGGAGGGCAGATTAAGGGAGCAGACGTTGCTACGGGTAATGAATCTTGATAACATGAATTCTCAACTGGACCCTTATCCTGACGGGTCGTTCGACTTTATCGAGGGTATAACGGTAAATTCTTCCAATGGCAGGATCATATTTCCTGTACTGGAGCCCTTTGGTTCCCACCTGAGAAGTCAATTTTCCGACGATGCCATAGCCAGCCGGTACGTCTTTCAGGAGCTCTACGATTCCACTCTGACCAGGGCAAGGCAAACTGCCGAGAAGAATAAGTTCATGATCGCCGGCACCTACCAGTCCTCCGCCGGCTCGGATATCCCTCTTAATGCCATGAATGTTCCCAGGGGCTCGGTAAACGTAACCGCCGGTGGAATTCAGCTGGTGGAAAATATCGATTATACGGTTGATTACACATTGGGAAGGGTGCAGATAATTAATCAGGGATTGCTTGAATCAGGTACTCCTGTGCGGATATCTCTTGAAAGCCAGTCGCTTTTCAATATACAGACGAAAACTCTGGTGGGATCACACTTTGATTATCGTATTTCCGATAATTTCAATATAGGGGCAACCATTATGAATCTGACCGAGAGGCCGTTGACCCAGAAAGTAAGTTTCGGGAACGAATCCATTTCCAATACAATATGGGGCATGAACACTTCGTACCGGACTGAATCCCGTTTTCTTACCAATCTCGTCGACAGGCTTCCCTTTATGGAGACCAGTGCAATCTCCACTATATCCTTTCAGGGAGAATTTGCTCACCTGATTCCTGGTCATTCCCGTGCGCTGGGCCAGGCGGGAGTGTCATATATTGATGATTTTGAAGCAACCAAAACCACGATCGATGTCAAAACACCAGGTGCCTGGATCATTTCAAGCACCCCTGATGGCCAGGCGCTTTTTCCCGAGGCGGCTCTTACCAACAATCTGGCTTACGGATATAACCGCGCCCTGCTTGCCTGGTATGTTATCGATCCTCTTTTCCTGAGAAATACCAATGCAACCCCCGGCAATATCAGAAACAATCCTGATCTTCAGTCCAGCCATTTTGTAAGGGAGGTATTCGAGAAGGAACTGTACCCTGCCAGGGAAACCCCTAGCGGAATACCTACCAATATACCCGTTTTAAACCTTGCCTATTATCCACAGGAGAGGGGGCCCTATAATTACGATGCCGCACCCACTCCGATTTCGGCCGGTATTGATGCTGAAGGTAATCTGCTCGATCCGGCCAGCCGGTGGGGAGGCATGATGCGCTCGCTGACAACAACCGATTTTGAAGCTGCAAATATTGAATATGTTGAGTTCTGGCTCATGGATCCGTTTATTGAACATGCTGCAGAAAACAGTGGAGGTGATTTTTATATAAACCTTGGTAACGTATCGGAAGATATCCTCAAGGACGGACGCAAGAGCTTTGAAAACGGATTGCCTACAAGTGAAATTGTAACTGATGTTGACACCACGGCATGGGGGCGGGTTCCAACCCAGCAGTCGCTTGTCAATGCATTCGACAACGATCCGCAGGCCCGTCAGTTTCAGGATGTGGGACTGGACGGTTTACGCACCGAAGATGAACGTACCTTCTTTATTGATTTCCTCGATGAGATCGCAAGTCTTCACGGTGAGGGTTCACCCGCCTGGCAACAGGCATGGGAAGACCCTTCCAGCGATATTTACCGTTATTTCCGGGGCCAGGAATGGGATGCAGCAGGAGCTGATATCCTGGAAAGATACAAGTACTATAATAATATGGAAGGAAACTCACCCACAT
>PWPZ01000150.1 GCA_003556985.1 Bacteroidota bacterium | reverse complement strand
TCAGCCTCGAACCGGGCTTCAATGTCAGGATAAACCCTGACTGTCTGCGACGATTCGTCATCACAGGCCCGGTCGCTGACGGCTGTCATTGTTACCTGGTATTCTGCTATTTCTGAAAAACCGCTGTTCCTGAAAGTGTAAACAAAAGGATTGCGGTTATAGGTTATTGTGTCATTACCATCGCCGAAATCCCAGTGATATTCTGATGCATTAACCGAGGAATTTTCAAAGAGTATTTCAAACGGGGTGCAGGAAGGACTACCGGTATATGTAAACTTTGATTCCACTAACGGGTATACTGTGATATCTATCGTTTCCGAATCGGTGCAAACATTGTTTCCTGCTGTTGTAACCAGCCTGACCGAATAGACCGAATCGACCGAACCTGTGTTGGTAAATATATATTGGGGACTGGCTTCCGATGAGGTATTGCCGTCGCCGAAATCCCAGAAATAATAAAACTCACCTTCACTCTCATTATTAAAACTTATTTCAAGCGGATGGCAGCCCTCATCGGTATTAACAGAGAACCCGGCCGAAATATCGGGGTAAACCCTTACCGTCCGGCTGGTTTCATTATTGCATCCTGAGTTATTCTCAGCATTAAGGGTAACAGTATATTCGGCGATATCTTCAAAACTTCTGTTTGTGAACAGATGTGAAACCGGATCTGCCGAATAGGTTGTGAAAGCCGGACTGCCGTCACCAAAATTCCATGTGTACTCAGGATCCAGGCCCACCGATGAATTTTCGAATACCACCTCCCGGGGATTACACCCGGTACCTCTGCCGAAAATAAATTCTGCCTCTACCCTTCCATATACGGTGATATCCATCTCGCTCTCTTCAATACAATCTCCCCCTGCGGAAAAACTAAAAAGTCTGACAGTATATGTTATTTCGTGTATTCCTGGATTATGGAATGTATGCTCAGGATTTTCTTCTGCCGATGTGGCCCCGTCGCCGAAATCCCAGAGGTAGGTGTCGGCATTGGCAGATTCGTTGGTAAACCTGACAGTCAGCGGGCCGCAGTCCTCGTCATTATCCGCAGAAAAACCGGAAATGAGCTCAGGATGCACCTTAACACTTTTCTCATAAATATCGGTACAACCACTGCTGTTTTCAACTTCAAGCCTTATAATATATTCCACAGGATTTGCCGATATTTCGTTGGGCAATTCAAAATGTCCCGGCGACTCATCGGTTGAGGTAACAGGAATACCGTTATCATCAGGCAATGGGTCGCCGTTATCATAGAGTACCTGCCACAGGTAGCTTTCTGCACCTGTAGAGCTGGTTGTTACAGAAACCTCCAGCGGATGGCAACCTTCTGCCTTGTCAATGGTAAAACCGGCTTTAATGTAGGGATAGACCGTTACCTCTTCAGGGTCTGAAGCGGCTTTGCAATTATGTCCTGAGGTAGCTGTCAGGATTACTTCATAAACTTTTTCGGTGTTATCAAGGTTTTTTTCCCATGTATGGACAGGATCCTGCCCTGATGATGTACCTCCGTCACCAAACTCCCATAAATAAGTCAATGATGAGCCCTGTGACAAATTTTCAAATCCGGTGGTAAGAGGAGAGCATCCTTCATTATTATATCCTGTCGCCAGATTGAAAGCTGCAGAAACATCAGGAAAAACTGTTACAGATTTTTCCATTATATCGGTACAGTCATCCCTTGTGGCTGTTAGTCTGATGATGTAATCCACCGGACTGGCGAAACCATTATTCAGGAATGTTTGCGGACCCGTGTCTTCGGATGTGAAAGTGATGGGAATATCATTATTATCTGTCAGAGGATCTCCGTTCTGATCAAAAAATTCCCACAGGTAATCCAATGCCCTTAGGGAGTTATTTGTTATATTAACCTCCAGCGGGTGACACCCCTGTGCAACATCAACGGCAAAATCCGCTTCTACATGCGGTTTGACTGTTATGGGTACAGATGCGGTAGTGTCTCTGCATATTCCGTTTGCCCAGGCTATCAGTGAAGCCTCCCATATCTGATCTGAATCGGTCAGGTTTTTCTCATAGGTATGCACAGGATCAGAAAGCGAAGATGAACCACCATCACCAAAGTCCCACAGGTAATTGGTAGCATTGCCCGAAGTGTTTTGAAATTCTACGGAAAGTTCAGAACAACCTTCATCGGCAACTGCAAGGAAGTTGGCCGACACCGCAGGATAAACAGTTATTGTTTTTGACATTTCATCTGTACAGCCATCCCTTATAGCTGTAAGTGATATTGTATATTCTTTAGTTAAACCGGTGTTATTAATAAATGTGAGATCCGGGGTTAATGACGGGTCATTATAGCTGTATGTATCTTCATTTCCTGATTCATCAGTTATTACCCAACGATACTCATCAGCAAATAAAGCAGACATGTTATGTAATGAAACATCGAGTGTGCCGCAACCTATAAGTTTATCAACTGTAAAAAGGGCCTGCGTATAAGGAATTACCGTTATCTGATCTTCTGCTATACTTTTACAACCTTTGGGTGAAGTAGCCTCAAGAGTTACAGTAAAAACCTCATTATCGGGAGAAAAATAATTGCTGTAGGTATGATTCGGATTCTCCTTGCCCGAAGATCCTCCATCGCCAAAGCTCCACTCCCAGCTTCCGAGATGTCCGTCTGAATTGTTTTTAAAGCTAACATCAAGTGGATGACAGCCCTGGTCAGGGATGCTTGTGAAAGATGCATTTACCTCGTGAAATACAGTTATGGTCTTTTCGAACTCATCGGTTCCATAGGCATTGAATGCCTCGAGCCTTATTGTAACCGTCACGTTGGAGAAGGGGGATCCTGAGTTGTTAACGAATACCCAATCGAGATTTACATTATCACCCTGATAGATTTCATCAACATACCAACGGTAAGAAGTGGCATTATATGAGTTATTGACCACTGTTTTTGTTGCAGGAGCACAGATCTGGTCAGGAACCAGGAAAAGGGCTTCGGGTGGTTCCTGCGAAAAAAGATTGGTAACGGACACAAGCAACATGGCCACTACAAGGGTGGCATACTTTCGCATTGATCCAGGAGTGATTTTCCTGCAAAAGCCTTCGCGTATTTTGTGAACAGGGTTCATCGTTTTGACTTTTTACGGAAGAACTTTCGGAAATGTTTGGAATAATCAGCCTTTTTAATAACAGAGCATTAGAATACTAAAATATACCATCAAACCGGATTATTGATTAGTGGCCTGATTCCGGGCATAAGTATCTCCTTCCTTAAAAATTCAATTGATTGTCAGGCGTAATTCGATATAAGAAATCATTGGTTTTATCATTTCATTCAGACTATTTGTCAAAATTATTGCCACTCTGTGGGTTATTTACATCCCAACGAAACATGAAACACCTTCCTTCCGTATATTTGGTTGAATCATAACCAGTAACCGATTCCTGAAATAATGAAGCAATACTTGCTTAAATTTATAATATTATTGATCTTCCCTGTTATCTTGTTTGGACAGGATGAAGAACTCCTGTTTCATGAGGGTTTTGAAGATGGTTACAGACCGGATGGCTGGACAGAAGAGGTTGTCCAGGGGCCGAATGAATACTGGCGGTACAGGAACGGCGGCCATAACCCGGGTGACCCCAACAACGAAGTTCCTCCCGGAGAAGTTGACCTTGGCAGGAATCCGGATAAGGCGTATGAAGGGAATTATAATGCTTTTTTTCAAAAATCAAGTACAAATAATGAAACTACAAAGCTTATAACCCCGCCGTTAAACCTGGAGTTTGCATTAAAACCCGAACTGCGGTTCTGGCATGCTCAAATGACCTGGTTATGGTCAGGTCAGCCGAATCATGATGTGCTGCGTATTTATTACAAAACCTCCGAGGATGGTGAGTGGATACTTCTGGCCCAGTTCCTTGATCCGGTAGAG
This sequence comes from Bacteroidota bacterium, assembly GCA_003556985.1. Taxonomy (GTDB): domain Bacteria; phylum Bacteroidota; class Bacteroidia; order Bacteroidales; family PUMT01; genus PXAP01. The sequence goes on along the minus strand of PWPZ01000150.1, from coordinate 592 downwards.
GAGTGGACAGAGCATATTATACCCCTGCCAAATCCCACATCTGAATATTACATTGCATTTGAAGCCCAGACAAGACGTGGATTTGGTGTCGTTGTTGATGAGGTCAGGGTTTATGAAACGGAGATCATTGACAGGTATGTCGGTTCCATTGAGATAACTCAGGCCAGCACCGATTATGTAGTAGGCGGTACCAATAATAATGAGGTTTTAAGGCTGAATGCCCGTGTATTTGGCAATACAGGAGAACTGAAACTTAATTCACTTGCAGTTCATTCACTAAATACTAATGACAATGACATTCCCCATAACGGGGTGAAGCTTTTTAGTTCCTTATCCGGCCAGTTTTATGATGTTATCCAGATAGGTGATGCATCATCTTTTGAAGAGGGTATTGCGGTGTTTGAGAATATTGACCATACTTATAATACCGGGAACAACTGGTTCTGGATTGCATTTGACACTGATGCGCAAGCCAGTCATGGTAACAAAATAGATGCAATGATCAATGCAGGTTCAATTAGTATTGGAAGCGAAATTTTTCCAGATTCAGATGTCCATCCCCCAGGTTATCGCACTGTCCTCGAACCGGTGT
>PWPZ01000087.1 GCA_003556985.1 Bacteroidota bacterium | reverse complement strand
TATCCGGTAATTTGCACCATACAAAATTTACCCGGGCCCAGAGTACCGTTATTTTTGATCATCACTTCATTGTCAACTTCAGGAGAGTCAAACTCCGTTCTGGCATAATAATACTCATCATCTTCCCTGTCAATCAACACTCTGAATGTTTTCCCCGTTTTTCTTTCATTTATGGAGGCTGATATCTCCTGTTGTATAGCCATTATTTCCGAAACTCTTCGTTCCTTTTCCTGATCGGAAATTTCATCCTCGAAGTTTTCATACGCATAGGTGTTCTCTTCGTGGGAATAAGAAAAAACTCCGAGGCGTTCAAACCGTTCATTCCTCACAAAGTCTTTTAGCTCCATAAAGTCACCTTCCGTTTCTCCGGGATGACCTGTAAGAATGGTTGTTCTTATTGCTATTCCCGGAACCCGGGTCCTTATTTTTTCCAGGAGTGACAGCGTTTTTTCTTTTGTGATTCCCCTTCTCATCTTTTTCAGCACATTATCAGAAATGTGCTGAAAAGGAATATCAAGATAGCGACATATTTTGTTGCTTTCATTCATCAAATCCAGTAATTCTTCCGGAAAATCTACAGGGAAGGCATAATGAAGACGTATCCATTCGATTCCCTTCACTGAATGAAGCTGCTTTAAGAGTTCGGTCAACATGCTTTTGCCATAAAGATCATGACCATACCATGTGAGATCCTGGGCAATAAGGATTAGTTCCTTCACTCCATTCTCTGCCAGCAAGCAGGCCTCTTCTACGAGGCTTTCAACCGGACGGGAAATATGCCTGCCCCTGATTTGAGGGATAACACAAAAAGAGCAATGCCTGTTACATCCCTCGGAGATTTTAAGATATGCATAATGAGAAGGGGTAGAAATAATTCTTTGGCTATTTGAGCATTGAACATTTTCCAGATCAAAGGAACTGGTGATTTTATCAAATGCATCGACCCCGAAAATAAGATCGGCTTCGGGAATTTCAGTAATTAAGTCTTCTTTATATCTTTGTGAAAGACAGCCCATTATGCATAATTTGCCAATTTTGCCTTCGGCTTTTGCCCTTGCATATTCAAGCATCATGTCAACCGACTCCTGCTTGGCATCGTTAATAAAACCGCAGGTATTGACAATAACTACATCCTGATCAAGAGAAGTGGCGTCAAATTCAACCTTCCATCCGCCTGCGGCAAATTTTGCCATTATCTTTTCCGAGTCAACCAGGTTCTTTGAGCAGCCCATGGTGACTATATTTATGCTCTTAGGTTTAAGCCTGTTCAATGTGATTTTTATTAAAATTTCATACCCCGGGTGCCCGGAATACTGGTCTGGAGTGCATGTGTGAATTACTGGAAAAGAGACGAAACAAATTGCTCCCTGTCAAATTTCAGCAAATCGTCAAGCCCCTCTCCTATCCCAATGTATTTAACCGGAATCTTAAACTGGTCGGATACTCCAATAACCACGCCTCCTTTAGCTGTTCCATCAAGTTTGGTGATGGCCAGGGCATTTACTTCAGTTGCCGCGGTAAATTGCTTTGCCTGTTCAAATGCATTCTGACCCGTTGAACCGTCCAGAATAAGGAGTATTTCATGGGGAGCTTCAGGGATCACCTTTTGCATAACTTTTTTCACCTTGGACAGCTCATTCATAAGATTTATTTTGTTATGAAGGCGTCCGGCAGTGTCGATGATAACCACATCGGCATTATTTGCCTTTGCGGAGCTGAGTGCATCGAAAGCAACCGATGCAGGATCGGAACCGGTTTTCTGCTTAATCAGATCAGCACCTGTTCTTTGTGCCCATATTTCCAGCTGCTCAATTGCAGCGGCCCTGAATGTGTCGGCAGCACCTAAAACTACTTTTTGGCCGGCGTTGATGAACTGATGGGCGAGTTTTCCGATGGTGGTGGTTTTCCCTACACCATTAACTCCCACCACCATAATAACATAAGGTGTTTTCGTATCGTTTATACCGGGTTCGGTGTCCGATCCGGCCTCATTTTCTTTAAGTAAAGAGACGATTTCTTCCTTAAGTATCATGTTAAGCTCAGCTGTACCGAGAAACTTGTCTCTTGCTACCCGTTCAGATAGTTTGTCGATTATTTTAAGGGTTGTATTAACTCCTACATCAGAACTGATCAGAACCTCTTCAAGGTTATCAAGCACATCGTCATCGACCCGTGATTTCCCAGCGACTGCCCGTGATAATTTGCTGAATACAGATTCTTTGGTCTTCTCCAGACCCTTGTCGAGAGTATCCTTTTTCCCTTTCCCTGAAAACAATTTAAAGGCAGCCATAATTTTTACTGATTAACAAAAAAAGCCTTCTTTACGAGAAAGAAAGCTCATTAAGTTTTAATTTGTCGGGGAAACTATTTGTTTTTAAAAAACTCTCCGGTAAACTCCTTGCCAATGATGTCTTCCTTAAAGGTGAAAGCACCGGTTTTTTCGGATTTCACCATCTTAACGGCTTTTACAAGGTTTCTGGAGTCGGCTTTCTTCAGTGTAGCAACTACTTTCTTTGCCATAATAATTTATTTTATTTCGCGATGAACAGTCATTTTCTTTAAAATAGGGTTGTATTTTTTAAGTTCCAACCTCTCCGGAGTATTTTTCTTATTTTTAGTGGAAATATATCTGGATGTACCCGGCATACCACTTTCCTTATGTTCAGTGCATTCCAGAATTGACTGCACCCTGTTGCCTTTTTTAGCCATGATTAATAATTTTTCTTAGTAAATATTTATATAACCGTTACTCCTGGCATCCTTAAGAGTATTATGGAGTCCTTTTTTATTAATCAGCCGGATGCCGGAAGCTGAGACACGAAGGGTAATCCAGCGGTCTTCTTCCTGATAATAAAATTTCTTCGTAAAGAGATTCGGATAAAATCTTCTTTTTGTTCGTCTTTTGGAATGGGAAACATTATTTCCTACCATCATACGCTTTCCTGTAACCTGGCAAACTCGTGACATTTTATAATGATTTATTTTCTTCTGTTTTTTAACAGAGCGCAAAAATCGGAATTTTAATTGATTTTGTCAAATAATTCAGAGTTTTTTTTATGAAATATCTGAAAAACATCAACTGCCGGTCATCCGTAAATGATTTATGTTACGGGTTCAGTTAATCTTTACAACCCGAGTCCTTTTAACGCGATAATGTCCTGCTCAATTATCATTTTTCTAAGCATATTCAAGGCCGTTACGGATGCTCTTTTAATATTTCTGTCTCTGTTGTCGCCAAACCTGAATTGTGATGATACGGTCGATTCTTTGCAGGAAACAGATATCCATGTAGTTCCCACTGGTTTTTCGTCGGTTCCTCCTGAAGGTCCTGCAATACCGGAAACAGCAACAGAAAAGTCTGTATTGAAAAGCAGGCGGGTATTAATTGCCATATCTTCAACTACTTGTTTGCTTACGGCCCCGTATCTATCAAGAAGAGAAGGTTCAATAGCCAGCTGATCTTTCTTGATTTCGTTGGAATAAGCCACTATACCACCTTTAAAATATTTAGAACTTCCGTGAACTGCGGTCAACATTGAGGCGATTGTTCCCCCTGTACAGCTTTCTGCAACCGAAAGGGTTTGCGACCTGTCTGAAAGCATTTCACAGATGATGGATTCGAATGTATCATCATCGAATCCCACAATATATTCCGGTATAATGTGCTGCAATTTCTGAATCTGCATATCAATATCATTTACCAGCTTTTTAAGGTCGTCACCCCTGATTACCAGCCTTAGTCTGACTATTCCTGGTGAAGGCAGGTAGGCCAGGCTGATGTTTTCGGGAAGTTCTGATTCGAAATCCTTTAATTGTTCTGCAAGCTGTGCCTCGAAGATGCCCTGTGTTATAATCGTCCTGGCATGAATTACAGGCAAGCTGAATATCTTATTTAGTGCAGGAATTACTCTTTTTGTAATCAAGCCCTTCATTTCAAAAGGAACTCCCGGCAGACTAATGAATATCTTTTTATTTTTTTCAAACCATAATCCTGCTGCAGTCCCTGCTTCGTTGTGCAGTATTACAGCCGATTCGGGAACTTCGGCCTGTTTCATGTTATACTCGTTGATCTTGCAACTTTTTTTGGCCAGAAGCGATTCAATGTGCTTTAATACTTCCGTATTGAAAACAAGCTCTGTATTGAAAAACTCGCAAAGAACCGGTTTGGTAACATCATCACTCGTAGGACCCAGTCCCCCGGTCATTATTACAACATCAGCCCTGGCTTCTGTTTCTTCAAGTATACCAAGTATACTTTCCCTGGAATCGGAAATTGAATTTATTCGGCTCACCTGGATCCCGGCCAGATTTAATTGTTGAGCCATCCATGCAGAATTAGTATCTGTGGTCTGGCCATTAAGCAGTTCATTCCCTATTGTAACCAGTTCGACTATCATTTCTTGTTTAGTATTATTATTTATCCGGGCACATCTTTCCGGATCCAGGTGCCCCTAAATCGCAAGCTGCGGGAGCCCGCTGTTCGGTACACAGGGCCTCAACGCCCCAGGCAGTGTCGTCGACAATAACACCGGG
>PWPZ01000075.1 GCA_003556985.1 Bacteroidota bacterium | reverse complement strand
CAACGAAAACGGCATAAAGGAACTTGATGAATTCGAACCCGCCGTGTTCCCTGATCAGGCAAATTATGTAAGGATATTCATCCCCTCAGATGAGTTCGTGCGCACACGCTCAAACCAATTCAGTCAGAGCTTCAATATTACCCCCCCGCCTTCATGGAGCAATACCCCGGGCATAAGAAAAATGCTCTCTTCGTTTTCCGGGCAGACTGCCTATCGTACCGGACAAAAAACCAGGCATACCGATATGATCAGCGGCATGAACCCGTTTTCTTCGCAGCTTTCCGATACCAACCTTATAAATATATCTTCTTCCTTCAGGAACAGTGTCACCTTCAGGCCTGCCGGCAGGCGATATGAGGTGGAGTATTTACACGAAGACAACAAATCCAAAAATCTGCTCATGAACGGATTTGACACCAGGCATCTGCGCTCCAACGCCCTGACAGGGAGAATAAGCATCACCCGGTCACTGACAATAAACAACCGGCTGGAAGCGGCAAGCAAGCTATACCGGTCCGGCTTCTTCCCCGGAAGGGATTATGATATTGACATGCTGTCGGGCAGGGTGGCTGTCTCATACCAGCCGGGATTTTCGCTGCAAACCTCCCTGCATGTTAAATGGACCATCAAGGAAAATGATTTTGGAAATGAAAAAGCCGACCGCCATAACCTGGGAACCGAAATTACCTACAGTATAGCTTCCCGGGGAAATATTATGCTGAGGGCCGACTATTTTTATATAGATTACAATGCTCCGGCTAATACTCCCCTGGCCTGGGAGATGCTTGAGGGACTGAAGCCCGGCAACAACATGACCATGATGGTAAGCTTTCAGCAGAACCTTACCGGAAGCCTTCAGTTAAGCCTCAACTACCATGGAAGGACAAGCCAGGGGGAAAAGTTTATTCACAACGGGGGGATGCAGATGAGGGCCTTCTTCTAAAATGAAGTTATCAGTAGATCTATTACTCCGAAAAGGGTATCAGGGTGATGCCATGATGACCTTCTTCCAAAAGGAGGCCATCAAAAGGTCTTTAACCCGAAAAGGATATCAGGGGGATGCCATGAGGGCCTGCCTCTAAAAGGCAGCCATCAGAAGCTCTATATCCTTGGAAGGGATATCAAACAGGCTCCCTATCATTGAATTGGTCAGAAGTCCGTTATAGACATAAACACCCTTGCGCAATCCCGGACTGTGAAGGAGTGCATTTTTGATGCCGCCCGACTCGCCGATAGACAGGATCAGGGGTGCAAAGATATTGCTAAGGGCAATGGTGGCGGTTTTGGCCACCCGGGAAGGTATGTTGGGCACACAGTAGTGAGTCACACCGTGTTTCACAAACACAGGTGAGCGGTGAGTGCGCGACTCGGAGGTTTCTATGCAGCCGCCCTGGTCAATGCTCAGATCAACAATTACCGATCCCTTTTTCATCTCCCTGACCATCTCTTCGGTAATGAAAAAGCGGGGACCGTTACTTTCCAGATGAAGGGCTCCGATAACTACATCGGCCGACTGCAATGCTTTTGTTATTACCCTGGGATGAAATACCGAGGTATACATGCTCCTGCCCAGAATGTCCTGGAGCCGCCTGAGCCGGTCTACAGAATGATCGAAAATCTTCACGAATGCCCCAAGGCTCATTGCGGCACGTGCAGCCGATTCGGCAGCCGTTCCCGCTCCAAGTATAACGACTTCGGCAGGTGTTATGCCTGTTATTCCGCCCAGCATGACGCCTTTGCCTCCGTGCTGGTTGGAAAGGTATTCTGCAGCTATCAAAATAGAAGTGCCGCCGGCAATCTCGCTCATGGAGCGGATAACAGGAAAAGAGTCATCATTGTTCCTCAGATGCTCGTATGATATTGCAGTGATCTTTTTTTTCATGAGGCGGTGAAAATAATCCTTATCCTGCATCATGTGCCTCAGGGAAGAAATTATGACCTGATTTCCCTTTAAATATTCAATCTCCTTTTCAACCAGGGGTGAAATTTTAAGAATTATATCGCTTTTGGCAAAAATTTCGGTATGGTTATCGACTATAAATCCGCCACACTCGCTGTAGTCATTGTCGGTGTAGTTAGCCCTGTCGCCAGCCCTGGTTTCGATTAAAATCTGGTGCCCGTTGCCCACAAGCATTTCCACTGCTTCCGGGGCAAGGCAGATACGGCTTTCATCTTCCTGCAGTTCCCGCGGCATTCCTACCACAAACTGCTTACGTTTCCTGCCTCTTTCAAGAACTTCTTCCTGGGGCAGAAGGCTGCCTTTACCCAGTGCCCACGAATGAGGAAAAACCTGTTGCTTCATCTATCGGATATTGGTAAAATTCAAAATAACAATAAGCAAGTTAGCGAAAAAGGGGAACATGGTCAAATTTTTTTGTTTTTCAGGCAGCGCGCATATATTCCTTAAAGTATCCTTAACTGCCTTTCACCTGTATCAAGCACCTCCATTTTCAGTCTCCGGGTCTCTTCGGGCAGGAGTCCGGCTATCTTCTCGGGCCATTCAATAAGGCACATGTTGTCACTGTAAAAATAATCTTCATAACCAATATCCATAGCCTCCTCCAGGGAGTCGATCCGGTAAAAGTCAAAATGAAAGATAATTTTCTCCCTGGTTCTGTCTTTGTATTCATTTACCAGAGCAAAGGTGGGACTGGTGACATTCTCCTCAACTCCGCACTGACGGCATAAAGCCTGTATAAAAGTGGTCTTCCCTGCCCCCATTTCACCGTAAAAGGCAAATATCCTGTTTTCCGGAAACATTCTGAGTAATTTTCCGGCAGCGCTGTCTATATTGTTAAGGTCAAATTTAAAATCCATATTGATGGGAGAATGATTTGTGCAAGATAAAAGTTTAAAAACTAACCCCGGGAAAAAGGGAAAACGAAACCTTCCAAAATACTGACTCCGGAAGGGATTTTGCCATGGGCTAACCTTGCGGTTCAAGCAAAACGACGGGCAACATCATCTCTTCCAGGGATATCCCCCCATGCTGAAATGTATTTTTGTAATAATTGGCATAATAGTTATAGTTATTGGGATAGGCGAAAAAGTCGTTTCCGGTGGCAAAAATGTAGGTGGAACTGACATTGGTCATCGGCAAATGGAATTTGGAAGGATTACGCATCTCAAATACCTGTTTCGGATTATAATTAAGATTTTTTCCCTGCTTATAACGCAGGTTGGTTGTAGTATACCTGTCGCCTATCACTTTAACAGGATTATCCACCCTTACCGAGCCGTGGTCGGAGGTAATGACGATTTTCACCTTTTCGGCCGACAATTCCCTTAACAGATCAAGAAGGTAGGAATGCCTGAACCAGGACCTGGTAATTGACCGGTAGGCAGCATCATCACCGGCCAGTTCCTTGAGAACATCCATTTCGGTGCGGGCATGGGAAAGCATATCCACAAAGTTGTAAACAAGAACAGTAAGCGGCTTGTTAATAAGCGATTTTATGCTTTCAGAAAGTTTCTTGCCGCTTCTTTTATTCAGAATTTTCTCATAATAAAACTGCAAATCCGCACCCCGCCTTGCAAGCTGTTTGCCAATAAGCTCCTCTTCATAAGGATTTTTGCTTCCTTCTTCATCATCATCGATCCACAAATCCGGATACAACTTCTGTATTTCACCCGGCATGAGTCCGCCGAAAATCGCATTTCTGGCAAACTGGGTTCCCGTAGGCAATATGCTGCAGTATAGCTCCTCGCTCTCTACATGGTAATACTCCCTGATATCGGGAAGGATAACTTTCCATTGATCATACCGGAGATTATCTATCAGTATAAATACCACCTTTTCAGACGAATCGAGAAGGGGCAGTATCTTTGACGGAAAAAGAGTATGAGACATTACCGGTTTGTTTTCGTCATCCTGACTGAACCAGTTCTGGTAATTTGACTTTATGAACTTGGAAAATTCACTGTTGGCCTCATGTTTTTGCTGGGCAATAACCTCGTTCATTCCGGGGTCGGAAGAATTCTCAAGCTCCATCTCCCAGTAAACCAGACGGCTGTACACTTCCACCCAGTCACCGAAAGAGGCAGCTGCATTAATTGCCATCGATATCCTGCCAAATTCCGACTGGTATGAAGAGGTGATTTTCCGGGTTACCAGCCGCCTGTTATCTATGTTTTTTTTGATTGCAAGCAGAATTTGCTTGGGATGGACCGGCTTTATGAGATAATCGGATATTTTTGAACCGATTGCCTCTTCCATAATATTCTCCTCCTCGCTTTTGGTTATCATAACTACCGGCAGGGCGGGAAAAGAGCTTTTTATCTCTTCAAGTGCCTGTAATCCGCTGATACCGGGCATATATTCATCAAGAAATACCAGGTCGGGATTATGCTTCCTAACCATGTCGATGGCATCCTTTCCGTTTGTGGCGGTAAGTACATTGTATCCTTTTGATTCAAGGAAAATAATATTGGGCTTAAGAAGATCTATTTCATCATCGGCCCATAGTATGGATATTTGCTTCATAAACTCTCTTTTTGTTAAACGGGTTTCTGGCTGACATAAAAAAAATTTCTGACGGAAGTGGCCGGTTCCGGTTTAGGCGAATGATTATCCGGCCTGTCAGCAGTTAAGCTATTGACGGCCCAGGTATTCGTTTTCAAAGTAATTCATATAGGAGGCTACATTCCTGTCCTTCATGAACAACTCGTAATTTTCCGGTGATATTATAAAAACCGGGTGATCATCGTTCCCGACCTGCCTGAATACTTCATCCGAAACCGAGAACCTTCTCAGATAATCAAGTGCCACAGGTACATCAGGAAACCCGTCTACCTTTAAAACCTGGTAGTTGGCACTGAACTGTTCGCTTCCCACATCCAGATCCAGGGCTGCAAAATGATCGACATTGAAATTGACAATATTAAATATCATCCTGTTAATCAGATCCTGACGGTTGGGAAGGATAATGACAAAATTATGGCTTCCTTCCTGACCGGGTTCATATATATCCTCTGCTACCGGTACATCTGCCATTTGTATTATCAGTTCGGGATAATCATCGTCAAGATAAGCAATGAACTCCCGGGCATTTTCTGCCATTTCTGTTTCGGGATAGAGGCTGATATAATCGGCAAGCATATCCTTGAAAATCGGTATATTTCCCATCGAGCCATAAGAGAGCGTTTTCAGGTATTCAAAAAGAGGAATCAGGGGACTGTCAGGCCAGGTGCGCAGGGCATGTTCGGCCCTCTCTCTTACCTGGTCATGCCTGTTTTGCCGGAACAGTTCGAAGGTATTTTCATAATAATTTTCGGCTTCCTGCACTCTCTGTTCGTACTCTATGAAAAAATTGGGATTTGTGAGTATGGCCGCATAGGAGCTGTTGGGATATTTTGACACTATAATATCCTTATAACGATCCGCCTCCCGCGCATTCATGTCCTCGGTGTAAACGGTATAAAGGTCATAAAGAGCGGCAAGGTTAAGTTCTCCATCGGGGTAGCGTCTTACAAGTTCCCTGTACGCTTCTGCAGAACGCTCATAATCCCTGAGGTCATCCTTGTAAATTACCCCTATGCTGAACAAAGCCTCCTGCAGCCGTTGATGTGAAGCTTCCATGGCTTCATCGGTAAGAGGAATATTCGCGAAGTATGACTCCCTGTCACCGGTATGCTGAACCTCTTCTTCAGGGTCCTCGGACCGGGGCTGCTCAGCAACCTCCATTGTAAACTGATCGTGTGATATAACCTGCCTGTCGGTGCGGCGCCAGTTATCCTCAAGCCTCCTTGTTCCCCAGAGTGATTCGAACTCGTTTTTACCGAAATTGACGGCGGTCTGGTTATAGAAGTACCAGTTGCCTTCACCCGCCTGCTCGGCCATCCTGCGTGCGGCAGGAGAAACACGTGTCGACCTGAACTGGGTGGTTTGCTGAGCCAGGAGCTCCCGTTCACGGGCCTCCGCTTCATTCTGTCTTTCCCAGGCAATAACCTCATCAACTTTTCTGTTGAGTTCATCCTCGCTCAACGATGCCAGGGTCTGCAGACTGTCTTCCAGCTCATAAAGTCTGATATTGGCCACCAGCTCATTAAGAACATTGCTTTTTTCAATAATGGTCTCCTGATCAGGGAAACCCGGGTTCATATTTATAACCGCAGAGTCATAATAAGGCTGGGCATTGACATAGTCGGAATGGCTGAAGTGCATATCAGCCAGGGCAAGATATGTGACCGCTTTCTGGGAAGGATTCATTCCCGGTGCACCGGCCGACAACAAAAAGTACTTCTTTGCATTTTCCTCGTCGCCGTTGCGCAGATAGATATCTCCAAGCGCGTAATACACCTGATCCAGGTAATCAATGTTCTTTTCATCCCGGAGCATCCTCTCCAGAACATTTATCATCCTGGCAGTCTCCTCACTGCCCGACCTGACCACACCGGCCATATTAATACGGGCATTGAAAGTCATTTCGTAAGGCGGGTTCATTCTTACTACCCGCGAATAATATTGCGAGGCCTCAGCATTCCTGCCGGTACGCTCATAAAGCTGGGCCAGAATGTATGTATATCGAATTCTACTGTCCTTGTTGCGCACGTGTTCAAGTGCCCTTTCCATATATACAGTTGCCTGGGCAAGCTGGTCCTGTTTCAGATGAAAATCGGCTATCGTGGAATAAAGCTCAACCCGGAGCCCTGAAGGGAATTCCGGATTCTCAAGCATTTCGTCAATCAAAATCCTTGCCTCATGATACCTGCCCCTTTCGCAATGGGTGCGGGCAAGCCACAGCTTCCCCTCGTGCCTGATGGAGTTCATGCTGTATTCCCTCATAATAAAGAGAAAGGCCTGGGTTGCAGGAACAAAATCATGTTTGTGGAAGTGTGCCTTACCAGCAAGCAGATAACTCTTTCTTACCCACCTGTTATATTCATTCTGGTTATGGAATTCATCATCCCTTGAACCAAATAATCCCCCGTCCCCTTTGGGCCGGGCGGTTATTGATTTCCTGGTAATAACCTTTGATGCCTTGTCAATTGCCCTGTCCATTTCCGGTGTTATGGATTGGGCAATTTCCGGATCGGTATACAGAAATACCGGAAGGATTTTGTTATAATCATACCTGAACTGCCTTTCGGTTCTCCTTAAACCTGATCTGAAGCTTTCCCTTCCGTTAAAATAAGCGTTGTACCGTGCAGTGGTCTGATAGTATGTTCTTGTCAGAAGAGTATTCCTGCTGGTAGAGCATGAAGCAATGATCACCATCCCAAGCAGGAATAACAGGATCCTCGGTCTTAAAGGCATAAAGCGGTTATTTAGGTTGCAGCAATTATAAGGAAAATCAAAACAAATACAGCAGCCACTTCCATGTCAATCGAAAATCGGGCCACAGTTATTAAAATTATTTATATTAATAACTGTGAAACCGTTTTACATATTTTATAATGACCGGAAAATCAGGAGTCGACCGATATAACCTCTTTTATTTCAGGCACTTCCTGAACAACTGCCTGTTCAACGCCGGCCTTGAGGGTCTGCATGCTGAACGGACATCCTTTGCATGCGCCGGTCAGCCTTACCTTGAGCACATTATCATCTGTAAGCTCGATCACTTCGATATCACCACCGTCAGCCTGAAGATAGGGCCTTACCTTATCAAGAGTTAAATTTACCCGTTCCAGAAGTTCTGTTTTTACTGCTTTTTCCATATTATTCATTATTTAAATATATTTCCTGATCGTTTTCATTGGTTTTGCCTGTTGATAAACGAACAGACTTCATAAAAATTATCCACTCCCGCAGAGTTCATCAGGTTATTGAATTTACTTTTTAAAATGCGAAGCTATATTTATTTACCGCTTTTTTTAACTTCAACTCTCTGGGTAGGCGGCATCGTTTTATTACGGTTATCCACCCTTTCCACCAGTCTTTCGGCAAGCAAATCAAAAGCACCCGATGTCACTTCATCATCTCCGGCAACAGGATGACCGCTGTCTCCCCCTTCCCGGATCTCCTGAACGATCGGTATCTCGGCAAGCAACGGCAGATTCATCTTATCGGCCAGCTTCCTGCATCCTTCTTTCCCGAAAATATAATACCGGTTACCGGGCAATTCGGCAGGGGTGAACCAGGCCATATTTTCGACCAGGCCCAGCACCGGGACCCGCACATCTTCATTTGTGAACATGGCAACCCCTTTTATGACATCGGCAAGAGCCACTTCCTGGGGAGTGCTCACTATCACGGCCCCGGTGACCGCCACTTCCTGAACAAGGGTAAGATGAATGTCGCTTGTCCCTGGAGGGAGGTCAAATAACAGATAATCAAGTGCGCCCCAGTCGGCGTCATGGATGAGCTGTTTAAATGCGCCGGTAGCCATTGGTCCCCGCCATACCAGGGCGCTTTCGGCGGCTACAAATAATCCTATGGAGAGAAACTTAACACCGTATTTTTCTTCGGGAACAATTATGTTCCGGCCCTCTTCCTCACGTATATGAGGCCTTGCCTCAACAGCTCCCATCATTGAGGGCACTGAGGGACCGTAAATGTCGCCATCAATTAGTCCGACCCTGTAACCCTTGCGTGCCAGAGCAACGGCCAGGTTAACGGCAACAGTCGATTTGCCTACCCCGCCCTTTCCCGAAGCAATTGCAATAATATTTTTCACTTCCGGCAAAACGGGCCTGGCATTCTCATTAATGGCATCAGTGCCCCGGGGTTCATAAGGGGGAATCTGTATATTTATCTCAACCGAATCACCAAAAGCAGATTTAAGCGCTTTTTCACATGCACGGGCGATCGATTTGGCAAAGGGATCCTTTCGTCTTCCGGTATTGATCAGAAAACTGATCCTTTCTTCCCCCGCAACAATATTTTCGATCATTGAAAGGCTTATAATATCCCTGCCCGATCCGGGGTGATTTATTTTTTTAAGTATATCAGTTACCTGCTTTTCAGTTAACGCCATAATTAAACAAAAGAGTTATTCCTATTTAAACCAAATTCAATCTAACACAAAGATAAGTCAATTTATCATCATCATCCCAATTCACTGCATGGATCCCAGAAAAGTGCGGCAAAATCAACCACCCGGTCATTTTCCACTCTTATATTTTCATTGGCAAGCAACTGTTCCATTGCACCGGTTGTGCCAAAATGATGCTTTCCGGTTAAAATCCCATTCCGGTTTACTACCCTGTGTGCGGGAATAAACTCGCCATCAGCATGGCAATTATTCAGCGCCCAGCCGACCATGCGTGCCGAACCGGCAGTCCCGAGATAACGGGCAATGGCCCCGTAGGTAGTAACCCTTCCCTCAGGAACCAGGCAGGTTACGCGATATACCTCCTTAAAAAAACCGGAATTATCATTTTGCATCAGGCTCGGAAATTTCTCCGGGAGCATCTATCCTGAATTTCAAATAAAAGATAGGTTTGCCCTGATCCAGAAACTGTTGTTCGTAAAAAGTTTTTATTGAAAGCACCTTGTCTGTCAGCCCCAACCCGTAAAGGTCGGTGGTGTTTTCCAGTAATTCCAGGCTGTTAAACCGGATTACCGATAAGGTATATTCATAAAGCTCGCTGCTGTCGGTTTTCAGATGAACCGGTCCGGCAGATTTGAGAAAACTGCGGTAACGGTTAAGAAATCCGGGTGAAGTAAGCCTTTTGCGGGCTTTTTTCAGCTGCGGGTCGGGGAATGTAAGCCAAATTTCATCGACCTCATCCCTTGCAAAAAAGGAAGATATAAATTCTATACGGGTACGGATAAACCCCACGTTTTGCATTTTATTCCTGTATGCATACCTGGCGCCTTTCCACAGTCGTGCCCCTTTTATATCAACGCCGATAAAATTCCGTTCGGGAAACATATCTGCCAGTCCCACGCTGTATTCCCCCTTGCCGCAACCAAGTTCAACAATTACCGGCCTGTTCCGGCCGAAAAATTCATCAGACCATTTTCCGTATAGCCGGTGTTTGCGGTTAAATACCTCTTCTACTCCGGCCTGAACTACATTGTTAAACTCAAGGACTTCAGCAAATCTTGCCAGTTTTTTCTTTGCCACTTGGAAAAATATAGAGGTTAAAGAGGTTTGCGCTCAACTCTCAGACCAATGTCCACTATGCCGGGCAGGTCTTCCAGACGCATGGCCTGCTCAATTGAAATTGTATATTTCCCTGCTTCAGGAAAGCGGATATTCTGCCGGTAAAAAAACCTGTTTTGCCATACACTGCCGAAGCCACGGCCCTTCCATTTACCGGACGGCCCGGCAAGTACAAGTTCAAGCGTATCGCGGGTAAAAGCACCACCAGGCGATGTGGCCGATATAAACAAAAACAGGTTGCTTCTGGGATACTCACCTGTATTCCTGATATTTATTATAAGATCATGAGGATTCAGCGTATCGCTTATCTCAAACCCGAACTCAGGGATATTGTAACGGCTCCAAGTTTCTCCGGGAATTCGCCGGTTCTCTTCGTAAACAAGGTCAGGATTGCACGAAACGGCCAGAAACATGATGATAACAGGCAGAAGGGGGACCGGCAGACTGAATATGAATTTATTGTTGTTTTGAGCTGTCATTTTTGGTTCCTTTGGTCTTATTCTTTTTTTTCCGGTTCTTTTTTTTCTTACTGACGGTTTTTTCCTTCTCATCAAAACGTGAAATGCTCTCATTTATTAAGAATCCGTCGGAATGAACTTCCTGAGTGCCGTCAACTTCGACATGCTCAACCAGTTTCTGGGGCTTTTCCCCTTTTCCGTTCATATCAATTATCTCCTTTACCCTGTCCAGGCTGACAGAAACCATGTCAAGAGTGGAGCCGGGATTATCAGAATACCATACAATTTTTTTGAAGATATCGGCTTTCTGGAAAAAATACCGCCCCTCAGTGGTTTCAAGTGCCTGCTCAAGATCAGGGAAATCCCGTTTTGCATCATTGTATACATCGACCTCGTAATTGATGCAACATTTGAGCTTGCTGCACTGCCCTGCGAGCTTCTGAGGATTTAATGATATCTCCTGAACCCTGGCCGCATTAGTGGTTACCGAAGAAAAACCGGTGAGCCAGGAGCTGCAGCAAAGCTGACGCCCGCAGACGCCTATTCCGCCAATCCGTCCGGCTTCCTGCCGGGCACCTATCTGCCTCATTTCAATACGTACGCGGAATTCATCGGCCAGCACCTTTATAAGCTCCCGGAAATCCACTCTTTCTTCGGAGATATAATAAAAAATAGCCTTGGTCTTATCACCCTGGAATTCAACATCACCGATTTTCATGTTAAGATCCAGTGATTCCGTTATCTCACGCGCGCGAAGCATGGTCGGGATTTCCATTGAAATGGCCTCCTGCCATTTTTCTATATCAGCCGGCTTGGCCTTGCGGTAAACTTTTTTCAGACCTTCACCGTCAGGAGAAACCTTGTATTTTCTCATTTGCTCAAGAACCAGCTCGCCATTGAGTGATACCACTCCAAGATCGTGGCCCGGAGAGGATTCCACCGCTATGATATCGCCCTTTTCAAGCATCAGTTTATTCACATTCCGGTAAAATCCCTTTCTTGTATTCTTAAATCTCACTTCAATAAACTCCTGCTGACCACCCAGATCGTTCAGGTCGGATAACCAGTCAAATGTTTCCAGGCAGTTACAACTGCAGGATTTCAAACTGTTATTTTCGGATTCCGACATAATTGCCGAGCACCCTCTGATATATGTAGTCATTTTAAGCTTTTAACAATTTTGCCATTCTTAATGAAAGATCAAAAAAGATCAGGCGGCTGTTTCCATTATATTCAATGTGTTCGGAAGCTTTGTTCAGTTCATTGTAAATCGCAAATACATTACCGGAATGAACAAAGGATGAGAACTTATCGGAAAAATTCCTTTCTTCTTCAGATAAAAGATCAATATTTCCAGCCTTTATATTCTGAATAAAGTTTCCACGTATTATACGTAAAGCATACTGAAAAAATTGCTTCTGCCTCTCCCTTCCGCGGTCGGCCATTTTATCGATCCATGCCAGTATGCCAACAACATCGACCGCAAAACACAGTCGCATGAGACTCACAAACATATCAAAATGAAAACGGTTTTCCTCCGTTTCATTAACCGCCTCCATAACCCGCAGGTAATTGCCTCCGGCCATCCTGACCAGGCCCTCCACCTGCCCCTGGCCGGTTATACCGTGCTTTTCCCTTATTGCCCGTCCCATACTTTCCGGATCAATACCGGGAATCTTTATAAGCTGGGTACGGCTAAGTATGGTAGGAATAATCTGGCTTGCATCTTCGGCTATGAGAATAAAAACAGTTTTGGGCGGAGGCTCTTCGAGCACTTTCAGCAGTTTGTTGGCTGCAGATAAATTCATTTTCTCGGCCATCCAGATGATCATCACCTTTCGGTCAGCCTCAAAATTTTTAAATGAAAGTTTCCTGATTATCTGAAGGCTTTCTTTACGGCTGATGGACCCCTGCTTCTTTTCAATGCCTATGTATTCATACCACTGGAAAAGTCGCAGATAGGGGTTGCCAAGCACACAATCACGCCACTGGGAAATAAAATCATCACTAACCGGGTCGGCACCGGAGCTTTTTGTTTCGACAACCGGGAAAACCAGATGCAGGTCGGGATGAACCAGCTTACTGTATTTCCTGCACGAACTGCATTCCATACACGAATCATCAGTCCCGGGATCTTCACAATTAAGGTATCTGGCAAAGGCCAGGGCCAGCCCAAGCTTTCCGCAACCTTCCCTTCCGGTAAATAAAAGGGCATGACCAACCTTTGCATCTTTTACCATCTGCAAAAGCCTCCTTTTGGTTTCATCCTGCCCTATTATTTCTTTAAAAAGCATATAAATAAGGATCTGTCAGCAAAAAAATGCTGTTGATATCGCAATATTACCTTTTGGCAAAGGTAAAATAAAAATTGTTTTTTACTTTTGTATAGCCTTACGGAAAACGGGATAATAAAAAAGACTGCAGGTTATTTCCAGACTGACCACTGATGTATTTCTGTGGCGGTTGCAGAATCTGCAGTTTGCCGGCACACATTGTTAAACAATTTGCTAATTATACTTTATACGAATGATGAAATCAATCGAAACATTTGACTTTAAAAAGAAAAATGCCCTCATCAGGGTCGACTTCAACGTCCCCCTTAATGACAAATATGAAATAACCGATGACAACCGGATGAGAGCGGCCATCCCAACCATCAAAAAGGTTCTTTCTTCGGGAGGGGCAGTTATTCTGATGTCGCACCTGGGAAGACCCAAGGGAGGCTATGAGGAAAAATTCTCGCTCAAGCACCTGGTTAAGCATTTGTCAAAGCTGACGGGCGCACATGTAAAATTTGCCGACGACTGTATTGGGAATACTCCCTCTGAGATGGCCAAAGCCCTCAAACCCGGGGAGATACTGCTTCTGGAAAACCTGAGGTTTCATAAGGAAGAGACAAAAGGCAACGAAGAGTTTGCCTCTGAACTGGCATCACTGGCCGATGTTTATATAAACGATGCCTTTGGCACAGCTCACCGGGCTCATGCATCCACCACCATCGTGGCAAATTTCTTTCCGGAAAACAAAATGTTCGGCTACCTGATTGCAAAAGAGCTTGAGGCTCTCGACAAAGTGCTTGAAGATCCCAAAAAGCCTTTTACAGCAATTATGGGCGGAGCAAAGGTGTCGGACAAAATCCAGGTTATCGAAAATCTTCTTGACAGGGTTGACAACCTTATTATTGGCGGAGGGATGACCTACACTTTTATAAAAGCACAGGGAGGCAATATCGGGGGTTCTATAATGGAAGAAGATAAGCAGGATATTGCCCTTGACCTTATTAAAAAGGCCAGGGCCAAAAATGTAAACCTGATCCTTCCCGTTGACAATATTGTTGCCGATAAGTTTGATGCCGATGCTTCCACGAAGGAAACCGATATCGACCAGGTTCCCGAAGGATGGCTCGGACTGGATATTGGAGAAAGATCGACTATCGAATTCTCAAAGGTCATCAAAGAGTCAAAAACAATACTCTGGAACGGCCCCATGGGAGTATTCGAAATGGAAAAGTTTGCTTCGGGCACTAAGAGTATCGCCATCGCCATAGCGGAAGCAACCGAAGACGGAGCGTTCAGCCTGATAGGCGGCGGAGACTCGGTAGCGGCCATAAACAAATACAACCTTGGTGATAAAGTAAGCTTTGTTTCAACCGGAGGAGGAGCGATGCTTGAATATATGGAAGGAACCAAATTGCCGGGCATTGAAGCCATAAGAGGCTGATATTTTGCTGCCGGCAGCCGGCCCCTGCAGCAGCGGCCACAAAATGATGGCAGGGCCAGACGAAGCTGAAAGAATACGGGAGATGAACCGGGACGGGCGCCAGCCCAGATCCTGAAAAGCCAATGAAGCGGCGACTGTCAGGTAAGGCAGTCACTTAGATAACTGCAGGGCATTGAAGGATATTAACCTACAATGCCCTTTATACGTTCAATTTGTTTTTGCTTATTTACCTCCCTCAAATTCCTGGCGGTTTTTGTATAATACTGATGGGCCGATATAAATTTGACCTGCAGTTTGTTCCATTCCTCAAAAGAATTGATTTTGTTCTGTTCCCTGAGTTCCTCATACAAAGAGTTGGATACCGGGATAAAATCGCTTCGACCAAGATAATCAAGGTCTGAATCACACATTATTTTTTCAAGCAGATTCTTTGGGTTAGGAGGCATTTTGGTGGCCATTATCAGATCACATATCTTTTCTATCTGATCGGGAGAAAAATTATATCCGGGCAGATACTCCCTGGCAAGCTGACATCCGTGGTATTCATGATTATCATATCCTTTTATATGACCGGAGTCATGATACAGGGCCGCTGTTTTCAGCAGCAATACCTCTTCCTCGCTTACACCTTCAGCCCATCCTATCAGTTCAACCTCGGTCACCACATCTATTGTGTGCTTCACATCGTGGTAATAAAGATGCCGGGGCAGCTCCTTTTCAAGTCTGTCAAGAATAATTTCCTGAAGATCTACGAATTGTATCAGCTTGAATTTAATATCAAATTTATCATTGGGAAGTATGCCCCGGCCGCTTTCCGACAGGGCGGGAATTATGCCCTGTACATAAAACATAGAAAGATCGCCAAGATATTTTACAGGTATTTTGCCGTTATATTCACAATTAAAAAACTCCTTTACAAGCTCGTAAGTATTGGCAGAAATATTTATCCTGCCGGCCCCACAGGATGAGCTGATCCGGCTTGCAATATTTACGGTATCCCCCTTCAGCTCCCATGATATCTTTTTATTTCCGTTCGCTGTTGCGGTGACCGGTCCGCTATGAACCCCTATGCGGATATCCCATACCCTGTTATTGTCGGACTTAAGTTTGAGCTCATTTAAAAAACGGTTCATTTCCAGAGCCGCCATAACCACCTCTACCGGGTTGGTGCTGTTTTTAAGGGGAACACCACCAACACACATATATGAATCGCCAATGGTTTTTAGTTTCTGAAGTCTGTATTTTTTAATTATCGAGTCGAAATGGAAAAACAGATTATCAAGCTCATCCATCATGCTCTGGGTATCCATCTTTTCCGTAAGCTTTCCAAAGCCCTGTATCTGGGCAAAAAGAACTGTACCTGTCTTGAATTTCAGAATTCGCTCTGCTTCGCTTTCAAAAGCAGTTTTCCCGGACTCCGCTTTTACCCGTAACAACCGGCGTTCAAACAGGTCAACCTGCCGGGTCAGCCTTTCATTTTCTTCGGCAAGATTCCTGACCTGGTCGTGAAGTTCCTTATTCTGCCTTACCAGCCTGGCGATCCTTTTCAGCAATTCTCTCTCCTTATGTTCTGCCATCTGTATCCGTCCTGTTTTTAAGTGTTTTGATGCACCGTGCAATTCCATTTATACTGTTATCCCGTCATTAATGTTCCAAAAAATCAAATAAATCTGTTTATGTTAAACATCCCTTTGACGCCATTTGTTGAATAAGAGATTGATAGTATTTTTGTGTCAAAATGACTGGACAAATTATGCAAACCGGCGACAGGAAAGACTTTATAAAAAAAATATTCAGCCTGGCAACAGAGCAGGAATTTGAGGAGGCCGCCATGGAACTGTTCCGTTTCCAGTCACTTAACAACAAAGTCTACAAGAAATATCTTGAACTGCTGGGTGCCGTTCCGGGTAATATAAGACGGTTGACCGATATTCCCTTCCTCCCGGTATCATTTTTTAAAACCCATCGCATAACTACTGAAGGCAGGGAAAGTAAAATTGTTTTCACCAGTAGCGGAACCCTCGGTAGCGAACCATCGCGCCACCATGTTCATGATCCCCGGCTTTACCAGACCAGCTTCCTAAGGTGTTTTGAAATATTTTACGGGCTCCCTTCAGGTTATTGTATACTCGCCCTGCTTCCCTCATATATGGAAAGAAGCGGCTCTTCACTTGTTTATATGGTCTCCGGACTGATCGGTGAGAGTTCACACCCCGAAAGTGGTTTTTATCTTAATGATACGGATGAAATTGCTTTGAGGCTCAACAGGCTTGAAAAAAAAGGAGAAGCTATTCTTTTGATTGGAGTGAGCTTTGCCCTGCTTGATCTTGTTGAACGGCACAACCTTTCACTGGAAAAAACAATTATTATGGAAACCGGGGGAATGAAGGGAAGAAGGAAGGAGCTGACCAGGGAGGAGCTGCATTCAATACTGAAGGCAAAAACAGGAGTGCGGAGGATCCATTCCGAATACGGGATGACCGAGATGCTCTCCCAGGCCTATTCAGCTTTTCAGGGAGAATTTTCACCGCCTCCCTGGATGAAGGTTATGATAAGAGACAGCTATGACCCGTTCTCGCTTCTTCCGGCCGGAAGGAGCGGGGGGATCAATATCATAGACCTTGCAAATATCGATTCCTGTGCCTTCCTGGAAACTTCAGATCT
>PWPZ01000090.1 GCA_003556985.1 Bacteroidota bacterium | reverse complement strand
CGGCCATCAGGTAGGCTTGTCCGAAGTGCCCCTTATGTGCGAACTTACGGCGGACACGATATAACGACCTGATATCAGAGGCCTGCAGATAATGGTATTTGGTTTCTGCCTTTTTAATTGCATAAGGGTGCAATCCGATATCAATCAAATACCATGACCCCAAATATTTCTCATTGGATGAAAACATAAAAGCCAGCTTCGGGAATTGAAAACTCAGGGTGCAGTCTGCATGAATAATCCGCTTGGGGTCATTTTCCCTGTTATCCTCACAAAATAAACCGGAGGGGAAATCAATGGCCACAACAGCAGCCCCTGAACCATTGATATGCTGAACTGCCCGGGCCAGCAAACCTTCCAGTGGCCGGGTCAGGCCGCTTCCCAGTATGGCATCCACCACAAGGTTATCCGCTGACAAAGCCGGGAAATCACTTTCTTCATGTATTTCTGTTAATTTCGCATTGACCATTCCCTCCAGCCTTTTTTCATTGGCCGCAAAATCTTCAGAAGGTTGAGCGGTATGACAAAGTTTGAAAATACTTACATGATACCCGGCCCCGGCAAGCAATCGTCCGATTACAAGCCCGTCACCCCCGTTATTCCCCATTCCGCAGAAGATTTTCACCTGTTGCTTTTTTTTCATGTGACGTCTGATCCAGTCATAGCATTTTCTGGCTGCCCTTTCCATCAGCTCAAGGGATGAAACGGGCTCATTCCGGATTGTAGAGGCATCCAGTTCTCTGATCTGCGAAGCATTGAGTATCTTCATGGGTCGGGGGTTTGTCGGTAATAAGCTAATGTGTATTTTTGACGATCTCTTACTCACAAAAATAACGCTATATTCCATAAAACGCAATGGGTACGATACCCCCCCGTATAAAACAGGAAAACATAAAAATCCTTCTGCCGGTAGCTTACCTTCCGCCATTGGAGTATATGGTCTGTATGGTTTCTGCCGGTGAAGCAGTAATTGAGCTGCATGAAACCTATCAGCGGCAAAGCTGGCGGAATCGTTGCAGCATCTATACCGCAAACGGAACCCGCAACCTGATCATACCCGTGGAACGACCTGCAGGGAATCATTCACAAACCAGCGAGGTATTGGTTTCCAAACACGAAAACTGGCGTAAAAAGCACTGGCGTAGTATCACCAGCGCCTACCGCAACTCACCCTTTTTTATTTATTACCAGGATCTTTTAGCCCCGTTTTTCCTCCGGCCAGTCTCCTCTCCGGAATTGTTGTGGGAATTCAACATGAATATCTTGCAGTCGATCATGGAGGAACTATCTATTTCGGCAGATATCGGTTCAACGAAAGAGTATGAGGGTGAGCCGAAAGGAATGAATGACCTCAGGGAAAAGCTGACACCAAAGACCCACCGGAGGGAATATCCGCTCATCAGCCACTGGCCGGTTTATCAGCAAACATTTGCAGAAAAACATGGGTTTATGCCCAATTTGAGCATCGCAGACCTCATGTTTAATCTTGGCCCGGCAAGTAATGATTACCTGGTTGAAACCGCAAAATACCTGGAAGTTTAGCCCAATGAGGGGTAAGCGACCCTTACGTGATAAATATTCAGAAGCATTCGCTTGAATATCCCCTTAACCGTGGTGATATCCCGCAGGGTAATATCTGCATTGTCAAATTGCTTCTCTTTTACCTGGGTGTCAATGATATTGTCAACAAGATCGTTAATCTGTTTCTCATCAGGCTTACCCAGGCTCCTGGATGCTGCCTCCACAGAGTCGGCCATCATCACCACGGCCGTTTCCTTACTGAAAGGACGAGGTCCCGGGTAGGTAAAATGGGTCTTATCGATTTCCTCATCAGGGCGCTCCTTCATTTCCATGGTATAAAAATACCGGGCTGTGGTTGTACCGTGATGGGTCCGGATAAAATCGATGACATATTCCGGCAGATTTTTTTTGCGGGCCATCTCAATCCCGTCAATCACGTGATCAATAATTATTCTTGCGCTTTCTTTGTAGGAGATTTCATCATGCGGATTATATCCTGAAGTCTGATTCTCGGTGAAATACAAAGGGTTTTTCATTTTTCCGATATCATGGTACAAGGCTCCCGTTCTGGTCAGCAGACTATTCCCCCCGATTGCGATGATGGCCTCTTCAGACAGGTTGGCCACCTGCAGCGAATGCTGAAAGGTTCCCGGGGCCTGCATTCCCAGATTGCGCAACAGTGGGTTGTTCGTATCCGCAAGCTCCAACAGAGAAAAATCAGTGGGCATGCCAAACAACCGCTCAAACAAGAATATCAGCGGATAAGCAAACAACGTCAGAAATGCACCACCGGCAAAATAGGCGAAATCCTGCCAGGCAAGGTTTTCAAATGAACCTGTATGGGCCAGTGACAGACCAAAATAAACCGCGGAGTAAGTAAAAAAGATCAGCGTAACTGTAACAAAAAGCTGAGATCGCCGCCTGAGGCTCGCCATACTGAGTATGGCAATGATCCCTGCCAGAAACTGCAGAAAAACAAACTCAAAACTCCTGGGGATCAAAAAACCGATCATGATGATACTGGTAATATGGACGTACAGGGCAAGCCTGTTGTCGAAAAATGCCCGGATAATCACGGGAACCATTACAACGGGAACCAGGTAGAGGTAATCCACATTATAGCGGATAACCAGGCTGGTCAGGAATACCATCAGCAAAACTGAAAGAAGAATAAGCAACACACGCCGGTTATCAATAAAAACATCTCTTCTGAAAAAATACAGAAACAGCAGCAGTACGATCATGGAAATACTCACCAAAAGGAACTGGCCGGCGTACAGCACTACCAGCATGGAGGCATCCCCGACCTGTCGCTGATACTCAGCCCTGAAAGATTCAAGGATTTGATAGGTTTCTTCGGTGATCAATTCACCCTTGGATACGATTTTTTCTCCCTCCTGAACCATCCCTCTTGTCTGGGAAATACCATCCAGCTCAGCACTGAGGGTCCGGCTGGTCAGTTCATCATCATAAAACACATTATGACTTAGGGTGCTTTCAAGCAGGGGTTTGAGCAAATCTGTATCAACTTGCCCCTTCAGTCCTTCAAGTGTATTTACCACATAAAGAAAAGCTTCCTGGATGGTATACAGATCTCCGAGTTGCATTCCAGTGGCAACATTGTTCTCCAAAAGCCGGATCTTGAAATCATCTCCCCTGCCCCGAAACTCCTCATCGAGGTAAACAATACCGTGGTCATACAAATGTGACAGAATTTCTTTGCCTGTTTCCCTGGTGTTTTCTTTAAATGTTGCCCTCGTACCCAGGTATTTCTCTTCCCAGGCTTCTTCAAAGGAACGCTCAAACTCCTCCATCATCGATTCTCTGACAACCGGGCGACGAGAGAAAAAAAGCCGGAAGTCATCTTCAACTTCCTTTTTTTCGTATTCAATTTCCCGTGGTGACTTAAGCACGGCAAAATTAAAAGGCGCAATCAGGTCTTCATACATCCATGGACGCGCTCTCTGGTACTCGTAGTCAATACCCGGCTGACGAGGAAAAAGCTGAACAAGCAGCACAATACTGACTAAAACAAGTATGGCCTTATATATATGCGAATAATTCCGCTGAAACCAATGAATAATCTTAATCATCCGTAAAATGTTAATTAAAAACTAACGGGGCAAACTTTTAATCATCTCCCCATACATCATTTTAATTTTAACGCAGAAAGGGATCAATCAGTTCACAGAACCCCTTCAACAAGTAACGAATTTAACAAATTTATACGAAAGAGTCCGTTATTTGGTTCAAAGGAAAAGCATAAACAACGGGAAAAGCATTCAAAAAAAATCCCTACTTTTATTTTTTAATATAAACTATCCTGCAGATGACTACCGGTATATGCCTTATTGCTTACATTCCACTCCGCTCTGAACCGGACCACAAAAGTGAAATGGTCAGCCAGCTGTTGTTCGGGGAAAGTTTTGACGTGCTTCAGACCCAAGCCGGCTGGTTGCACATTGAGATGCATTATGACCATTACCGGGGCTGGGTTTCCGCGAATCAGGCCCATATTATCGAAGAGGCCACCCGAAATATGTTCGAGACAATGCCCTCCCTTGTTACCGCCGACAATCTGGCATCAATGACAGACACTGCTGCCAGGACTGAATTCCCTGTCAGCGCCGGAAGCACATTCTTTCCCGGGGAAGCCCGTAAAATGATTGTCGGAAGGCACCGGTTCCTGTACTACGGAAACAACCTGGTAACGGGTAGTAAGCAAAAAAGCAGTGAGCAAATTTGTGCGTATGCACGCAGCTTTATCAATACGCCTTATTTATGGGGCGGCCGCTCCGCTTTCGGGATTGATTGCTCCGGCTTTGTTCAGGTTGTTTTTAAGCTTGCAGGAGTAAAGCTTCCGCGCGACTCTCAGGAACAAGCCAAAGAAGGCGAAAGCATTCACCTGATCCATGAAACAAAAGCGGGGGATTTGTTGTTTTTTGATAATGAGGATGGGGAGATCAATCACGTGGGTCTTTTGCTCAACGAGGGGCACATTATCCATGCGCATGGAAAAGTTCGCAT
>PWPZ01000232.1 GCA_003556985.1 Bacteroidota bacterium | reverse complement strand
CCTGATTAACCGAAATACTTACCTCGGCAATACCTCCGTCGGGACATTTATAAACCGGGACGGACATCCGAAGATGCCTGCGGCCGGGCAGGTCGTAAGTGATAGTAGTTGGGCCTGAATAGGGTTCATCATCCCGGCTATTATTCTGAACAGTTTCCCGGGGCATTTCAAATTCTATTTCGGGTTGATCCAGTTGAGGCATGCTTCCGTTGGCTGCATTTTCAAGAATTTCATCCATGCGGCTTTCAAGTTCCGACATCTCTTCGGTCGACATATCTTTGAAATAATCGGATACAGGACGCTCTTCAGAGACATTCACAGCAAGATTTCTCCTTGTTTGTCCGTCGTCCGGCCCTTCCATGAAAGCTGTACGTTCCATCAGA
This sequence comes from Bacteroidota bacterium, assembly GCA_003556985.1. Lineage (GTDB taxonomy): Bacteria > Bacteroidota > Bacteroidia > Bacteroidales > PUMT01 > PXAP01. The sequence continues at coordinate 4,169 of PWPZ01000232.1, read as the reverse complement.
GATTCTGTCAGTTCCTGGAACTCCTCTGCGGTAATATCAGGTTGAAATTCAATTAGTATACTATGTTCATCCTGCCGGTGGCCGGATGAAAGTTTGGTCACCATGATCACCACAATTATCAGAAGGTGAAATATCACAGTCCCCAGTATACCGTTAATGTTCTCTTTAAAAAAACCTGACATTGTTATTTATTATTTACCTGAAATTACTTCCATTCCGCAACCTGCCGGACTGTCCCGGCCTGACCTGATTTACTAAATTGCCGGAAACCGCTTCTTTTTTGGCAACCTGCCGGACTGTCCCGGCCTGAAATAATCAACTATTGTTTAGCAGGATCTCCCTGCAAATATAAAACGAGCTACTGATAATGAAAACTTTTTATTCCGATTAAACTAACTTGTTAATTTCCTCATATTCTGTTATTTGTAAATTTCCTTCATCCTGCCACTTGTTAAATTTCCTTCATCCTGCCACTTGTTAAATTTCCTTCATCCTGCCACTTGTTAAATTCCCTTCATCCTGACTCTTGTAAATCCTGCCATACTTGCAATTGTGGATGACATTAATTACCTGGTTATGTATTATTGTTGCCTCAAAAAGAATACCAGAGCAGTATATTGCGGAATATCAAAAATAAAATTCCCTGAACTTTCATCTATTTCTGCCATAGCAATATTATCTGATGCAGGAAAGGCAATCCGTCGGGCAACCTTCAGTCTGCCGGTTACCTGCAATGCTTTAAAAGCATCATCAGGTATAAACAAACGGGCCCCTGCAAAAAAATTATCGCTGAAATTAAGAACAATCAATGCTATGTCGCTGCCATCATAACGCAAGTATGCATAAATTCTTGCGGATGACTGCTCAAAAAGTTTTTCATTGACCCACATCAGGTCGTAAAAACCCCTGGTAGCGAACAATTTATATTGACTGCACAACCTGATTATGCCGGTGTAGTTATTTCTCAGTTCTGTCATGTCATGAGAAAGTGCTTTCCCGTCAAATTTCCCCTGATTCATCCATCTCTGATGATTAGGCACGTTCCAGTAGTCAAAAATAGTTGTCCGTCCGTCATCACTACTGAATCCGCTGCTTCCATCGGCAGGCTCACCAACTTCCTGTCCCGAATAAACCATAAGGGGACCTGAATTCATGGTTGCAGCAAGAACCATTCCCGGTAAGGCTTTCCAGGGGTCACCCGCAAAAAAACGGGAGGCAACTCGCTGTTCATCATGATTTTCAAGAAACCGGAGCATATATTTTTCAAGATCACCAACCCGCTGCCAGCAATGGGTAATGGACCGGGTGTCGGCTTTGCCTTCAATAATACTTCTGGTTGTATCGTAAAAGTCGATCTTATCGTACAGATAATCAAAACCACCTGTTTCAATAAAGTCTTTGTACAAATGTGGCTGATAAATTTCGGCTATGAACAATAGATCAGGGTATTGCTTTTTCACGGCAGGAATAAGCCATTTCCAGAATTCAAGGGGCACCATTTCCGCCATATCGGCCCTGAAGCCGTCCACATTTTTGCCTGCCCAGTACAGTATTACCGATTTCATCTTTTCCCATAAAGGAGGAATTTTACAGAAATGTTTCTGATTGCCATTAAAATAATCAACACCGTAGTTTAATTTTACAGTCTCGTACCAGTCGTCTGAACCGGGATTGGCCCGGAAACAATCATTGCCGGTGGCCCTGGCAGGAAACTCCCTGTATTTCTCAGGTACTTTCCTGTATTCAATGATGGCCGATCTTTTATATAGCTCCTCAGGCAGTTTTAACTCTTCACACGGCAGATAGTAAAAGTCATTTTCTGCCGAAAATTCATTGGTGGTATTGTCATTTACCCCGAAATCATAAATGCCGGGAAAGGAGTTGGCATCCGACTTGTAACATCTGGCCACATGGTTGGGCACAAAATCAATTATTACCCGGATCCCGGCCTTGTGGGTTCTTTCAACCAGCTCATCAAATTCCTGCATACGTCCGGGCACGTTGTTTGCCAGATCGGGATCGACGTCATAATAATCCTTGATGGCGTAGGGTGATCCGGCACGGCCCTTGACAATTTCAGGAAAATCATTGTCAATGCCGAATTTAGAATAATCGGTGGCTACGGCATGCTCTATAATCCCGGTATACCATATATGGGTAATACCCATTTCCTTCAGCGAATTCAAGGCCGGTTCATTAATATCGCTAAATTTTCCGCATCCGTTTTCATTTATGGTGCCATAAATTTCAACCCCCTCTTTTTTATTACCGAAAAGGCGTACGAATATTTGATAGATAACTGGTTTCATAAAAATTATTCAGTTTGCAAACCTATATGTTTTTTTCATTAAATTTAATGATCTCTGTACGCTCATATGAAAATATTGTACATAGATTTGTAAGCCGGATTTTATACTTTTGCCTATTTAAACAGCTATAGTGCAATCGGAAATTATTATCAATCAGATCCTCATCCTGAGTATTATTGTCTTCATTGGTGTTGTTGCCACAAAATCAGGGGTTATTACTGAAACACTGAAGGAAGGAATTGCCTCACTGGTTGTCAATATTACTCTTCCTTTTCTTATATTCAGTTCCTTTACAGCCCTGGATATTACCCTGGAATTGCTTAAAAACGGTTTGCTGGTTATTTTAATGTCCCTGGCCTCCCTTTTTTTCCTTCTTTTTGCCGGCAGATTGTCGGCTGCGGCTTTAAAAATGAGGAGGGATACCTCACCAATCCATATACTTCATACCGCGTTCGGAAACATTGTTTTTCTTGGATTTCCATTAATAAATGCTTTATTCCCCGGCGGACAGGCACTTTTCTATGCCACCCTTTTTTATATGGCCGCTACCGCGATATTGTGGACTATAGGGGTAAATCTACTCAATTATACTGATCCTCCAGGTATTAAGCAAAAACTCAGGAATCTGGTAAATCCCAATACAATTGCTTTTATCCTGGGGATAATATTTATGCTGTCTGGACTCAGAATGCCTGCTGTCATTGATACTCCGCTAACCGGACTGGGGCAGACGACAAGCTATCTTTCAATGCTGTATATAGGAAGCATGCTGGCCCGGACCGATATGCACCGCGTTTTTATTCAACCTGAAGCCTATGTATTATCTGTCAATAAAATGATTGTTTCTCCGCTTTTGCTTATAATAATATTCCGGGTAATACTAAATTCCTTATCTTTAACTATGGATCCGGTTGCCTTTGCCGTGGTCATACTGCAGTCCGGGACCCCATGCATGGCAATAATAGTTGTACTGGCAAAAAAATTCAATGCAAATGATGCCCTTGCAATGGAAAATGTGTTTATCTCAACTATTCTCAGCTTATTTACTCTTCCTTTTCTTTACTGGGTAATAGAAGTTCTCAATTTTTAATTTCAAAATAAATTTCTTAACAGGCCTTAATTCATTGCTATGACTGACCTTACCCTTACCACTCCCGCTCTTTTGTTTTCGGCAATTTCATTGCTTTTGCTTGCATATACGAACCGGTTTCTTGCCCTTGCCGCTCTTGTAAGAAGCCTGCATGCAAAATACAAGGAACAGCCGGATAAGACGTTGTACGGTCAGATAAAGAATCTGCGGTTAAGACTTTCGCTTATCAGGCATATGCAGATCTACGGAATCACCAGTCTTCTGCTTTGTGTTGTTTGTATGTTCCTTATTTACATTAGCTACATGATGGTAGCAATATATGTTTTCGGAATTGCACTTTTGCTGCTTATCGGCTCCCTGAGTATTTCAATTTGGGAGATCCAGATATCGGTCAGGGCACTGAACCTTCAACTAAGTAATATTGAAGACAGGAGAAGAAAACCATATATACAAGTCACAAAAATTGATAGTGAAAAAACACCATACCAGCGAATACATTATAAAATTTACAAAAGCCCGTCTGAAGAACCTTTTGAGTTATTTCTGGATGATTTAGAAGAAGAACACTTTTATAGATTTCCACGAGAAGAAGCAATACACCGATTTAGGCATCGCAATATTCACAATAAAGATTTAAGTATTCAACTTGAAGAGATGTTTAACGTAAGTTGGTTATCAATTCACAGATTTAAAACTCATTTTAGGAGAAGAGAAGAAAGAAGTCATGAATCATTAATAGACCAAAAGATTAATGAATTTTCTAATGATCT
>PWPZ01000160.1 GCA_003556985.1 Bacteroidota bacterium | reverse complement strand
TTGAGTCAAGTATTTTTAATACGCTGGCGGCAATTCCTGCTTTGATGTCTCTGTATGCAGAAGGGTCCTTTGCTGCCAGTTCCTTCCAGTAAGCGTCCGCCCATGTGTGCAGTATTACGGTAACCGAAGTTTTCCCTCCGGGTGCCAGGGTAGGGTCGAAATTATAAATATTTACTGAAACATAGGAGTGTCTGGAGCCATCCGATAGGATCAGTGGCTCATCCAGCCTGATAGTCAGTGCATGGGGAAGGTCTGAAAGATCCTTTGCCACTCCGAAACCAAGAAAAACCGTTGACGGGAACAATGAATATCGTGAGTAGGCCTCTTCCAGTTTCCTGTCCAGGTATTTTCCGTCAAGCATTTTGTAAAGGGTCTTATATCCATCGGCCGCTGAAACAATCTCATCACCATAGAATTCTTCACCGGAGTCGAGTCTTATTCCAACCGCCTGGTTATTCCTGACAATTATCTTTTCTACCTTACTTGAATAATTTATTTTGCCACCCATTTGCAGATATTTTCTTTCAATGTTCCGTGCCATGGGAAAAGAACCCCCGACAGGATAACCGGCAGCTTTGGTGTGCTGGAAAGCCATACCGTATACAAGCGAAATGGCCGACCATGAAAGCGGAATGACCGACCGGAAAACCTCCTGTAAATCCGGGTTCTTCCATTGCAGGGCAAATTGTTCCATTGTCATCCGCACATACTTCATCAAAGTAAGGAACGAAGTGGCATTTTTAAGGTAAAAACCAGTCTTGTCCAGAATGTTCCAGTGATCTGTCACAGCTGGAATACCACCTTTTGCAAGTTCTTTCAGGTCTCTTGTGAATTTCTGGATCAGCTTTGAATCCTCAGGTGCAATCCGGATAAGCTCCTCCTCCAGTCTGCCGGCATCCGAGTAAAGTCTCACCACTTCACCGCCGGAAAGCTCGATCCGGGTGAAGTCGTCAAAATTAACTATCGGGGTTGGCGTCCCGTGCTCATCCTCCAGCATCCCCAGTTCCTTCCATACCCTATCATAACCGGTACCGCTACTGGTTCCTACCAGCCAGTGGATGCAATAATCAAATATATAGTCACCCCTTTTCCATGAAGTGCATACACCGCCCGGCCTGGTATGTGCCTCAAATAATTCGGTATCGTAACCGTTGCGAACAAGATAGGAGCCGGCCGACAGTCCCGCAATCCCTCCGCCTATAATCAACACTTTTCTTTTTTTCATCAGTTAATATTAATTAGTTGGTCTGATGGATCTTACCATGACAATATTTTGACTTCGTCGATCTCACATGCAATTTATTTTTCATTGATCAATAATCATCAGATGTGACATTCATTGTATTTTATGAAAATACTGAAAATATTATCATGGACGATTAATGAGAAATTTGCAAATTAAATTTGATAAAATACTTTACCTGGAATTACCCTCGGAGTTATTCGGTAAAACTCCGATAACTCAACAAATCCACCTTTAAACAAAGAGTATGCCAATCAATACTGAGGGCTTGCTATAAGAGGATTACCTCAATTTGCAATTCGAAGTTATTGTCCGAAACCGTACAGTCAGTGTACGATGTTTAAGAAACAAGGGCTCCATAGTCCCCGCATAGTCTATGCAGCGAACGTAGGTTGGTCCGGTTAATGTCGGGAGGTGATAATAAGCCGGCGGGTTTTATTTTTAATTTCTGGCCGGGGAAGATCCGGTTGGCATTTCCCAGCTGATTAAGACGCAGTATATCATTGTCGCTCACATCCGGAAACTGCCTTGCAATTTCCCAGAGGGTATCTCCCTGCCGTACCGTATAGTATAGATAATCGCCCGACTCATTAAGGGGCGCCTGATTGACCGAGGGGGTGCTGCCTTTTCTGGATTGCTTTACGGCAAAACTCAGATTATTAAACTCATTGTAGTAATCGGTTTGATTTGATGGCACATACACGGTCAGACGCTGTCCTTCACGAATAATGCTACCCCGGATGTTATTCCAGTTCCGGAGTTGTGATAATCCCACATTAAACCATTCGGCAATGAAGCCCAGGTTATCCCCCTGCTTTACGGTATATGTCACCGCCGACCTGCCAGGGGGCGGTGAAGGCGAAAATCTCGTACTTCGGGACGGAGCAGCGGTAAGATTGGCCTGACTAAGGTAATGATCGGCCCTGTGAGCGAAAATAGTGTCCTGATAATCGATGAATTTTGTGGTATATTCAACCGGCAACCGGAGAGAATAAGGCCGGGTCCGGGCAGGTATTATATCCTGCCTGTACTGGGGGTTCATATCCCTGAGAAGTTCAACAGGGATATCCATTACTTCAGAGATCTGCATAAGGTGAAGTTCCCTGTTTATCATTAGTGTATCGGAAAACAGGGGGAATTCGGTTGCCACAGGCACAATCTTGTGTTCACGGTAATAGGTCATTGCATAGGTTGCAGCAATGAAGGCAGGCACATATCCCCTGGTTTCACGGGGCAGATAATAATAAATTTCCCAGTAATCACGTGAGCCGCCGGCTCTCCTGATTGCCCTGTTGACATTACCAGGCCCGCAATTATAGGCGGCAAGAGCAAGCGTCCAGTCATTGTAAATACCATGGAGATCTTTCAGATACCTTGCAGCTGCATGGGTCGAGGCCACAGGGTCGCGCCGCTCGTCGACAAGGGAGTTCATGGTAAGGTCATACATTCTGGCCGTTCCGAACATGAACTGCCAGATCCCTGTAGCTCCCATACGTGATACCGCACGGGGGTTCAGGGCCGACTCAACAACCGGCAGGTACCGGAGCTCATGGGGCAGTCCGTAGGAATCAAGAATTTCCTCGAAAACAGGAAAATAATAGTCGGTAAGTCCAAGCATCATCTCAACCTGCTCTCTTCTGTTGTGCGTATAGACCCTGATAAAGTTTCTTACTGTTCCATTATAAGTCATATCAATAACGGAAATAATATTGCTTAGCCGCTCGATATAAACTGAATCGGGGAAATCGGGAATTTCAAAATCAGATGTGTCACGCTCAAGCTCACCGAGGCTGTACAGGGGGGCATTTCTGACAAACCATAGATTAAGCAAGCTATCCAGGTTGCGATCGAAATTCAGATCAATCGTGTCTGATATCTCCTGTCCGGTGAATGAAGCCGTGCGGGAATATCCTGTTACTGAAAAAAGGAGGACAATAGTAATCGCAAAAAGTGTTCTCATATTGAATCTGATTTTTCCGGTTTATATTCAACTTGTTAAAAAATAATACAAAGGGTACTGCATCAGGAACATAAGCCCCATACGGACAGCATTATAAATATACGGGACACGAGCACGGGAGTTGCATTTTCTGCAAAATCATTTCCCGTAAATGTACATGAATTTCTCATCAGGTGAAAATTGAACAAACAAGAAAATCTTAGCATGAGAAATCGACCTTCAGGTCAAATTTTTTTATGTGCATTTCTACTGTAAAAACAAGAGTCAAAATTTTGCAATTACTTTTCTGAACACAAAATTCTGGCTCTGCGGGTAAAAATATTAAAAATTTATACTAAACCTGAACCCCATTCCCATTTGACCGCGATTTCCCTGAACAGGCCGGTCAAACTGCTGAATGGAGGGCCCCACCTTCATTCCAAGATCGTCGCTTACGTCAAATTCAAACAGATGGGCATCCACAGTGGCATCTATAATATTCAGGGCATAAAACAGGGCTGTCCAGATAATTGTTCTGTCCCGGTGACGACGATAATAATCCTTAAACCTGGTGAGCACATCCTGGGTGTATCTGAAATCATCGGCAAATTCATCAATGGTTTCAGGATTACCGTCGAGACGGTAGTCAAGCGCATTCCGGTAACGGACAAATTGTTCATTGGTGAACATGGTATACCAGGCCAGTCCGGCAAAACCGGCATAAACTATCGGGACTTTCCAGTATTTGCGGTTATATACCTGGCCCATTCCCGGCAGTACGGCCGAATACATGGCGGCTTTCGCCGGATCGAGATGGTAGGATGGCTTTGATTCAGTAACTATATACTCATTAACAAGCAGGCTGTCCTGCCGGGAATAGAGTTCCCCTGCATTAAGCAGCAATAATGATTGCATTAGAATTACTGTGATCAGGCACCTTGATAAATTGTTCAAAACAGAATTAAGTTCAGATTCTGCAGAATAACGGTGAATTAAACTCTTTAAGTATTCAAATTATCAAGTAACCCAACAATTCTTTCAAGATCTTCATTTGAGGTAAACGGGATTACGATTTTCCCTTTTCCTTTCTCATTCCGTTTGAACTCAACATCTGTACCGAAAAAACCGGCAAGATGATCGCGCAGTGACCCGTATTCGGAGGAACCAGGTTTTTCAGCACTTTTTCCATCAGTTTTTTCCGGTTTTCCGGTGTTCATATCCCTGACCAGTTCTTCGACTTTTCTCACCGAAAGGTCATTATTTATAATCTTCTTATACACTTTAAGCTGTCCATCCGGATCTTCAATGTTTATGATCGATCTGGCATGCCCCATGGAGATCTGCCGGTGCCTTATTCCCAGCTGTATCTCTGCC
>PWPZ01000185.1 GCA_003556985.1 Bacteroidota bacterium | reverse complement strand
CCGTGACTCCCAACCCGAAATAGAGATACAGATTGCTGTTAACAGGGGAAGGGCTGAAAATGAAAGGTGGCATCTTCGAAAAGACGGCAAACGATTCTGGGGAAGCGGCATAACCGTGGCTTTAAAAACCAGGAACGGGTTAACCGGGTTCCTGAAGATCATGCGCGATCATACCGAAAGAGTAAAAATGGAGGAAAGCCTGCGGGAAGCTAAACTTGCGGCGGAACAGGCAGCAAGGGCAAAAGAGGAGTTCCTTGCGCTTATGAGTCATGAAATACGTACCCCGCTTAATGCCATTGTAGGATTAAGCCATTTGATGCTGCAAAAGGATCCCAGGCCCGGTCAGATGGAAAATCTGAATGCCCTTAAATATTCGGCCGAAAACCTTCAGCTGCTTATCAACGACATTCTTGATCTGAGTGTGATACAGGCGGGGAAAATAGTCTTACATCCCGATAAGGTCAACTTCCGGGAATTCCTTTACAACATTGTGCAGTTCCATTTACCTGTTGCTCAGGACAAGGGATTGGAGCTGACCCTGGAGACTGACAGACAGCTCCCGGAAATGATCATCATCGACAAGGTCAAGCTGGCACAGGTGCTGAATAATCTATTGATAAATTCAATTAAATTCACCCAAAAGGGTCATGTAAAACTTGAAACAAAGCTTAACCGGAAAGAAGATGAACGGCTGTGGATTGATTTTATGGTTGAGGATACAGGAATAGGGATACCCAAAGATAAGGCAGAGAGTATTTTTGATGTATTCAGCCAGGTAGACAACTCCGTCTCCAGGAATTACGGGGGAACCGGCCTTGGTCTTACCCTGTGCCGCCTTTTTCTTGAAAAAATGGACAGTCGAATTGAGCTGGAGAGCGAGCCCGGCAAGGGGTCCCGTTTCTTCTTTACCTTACCCGTGCAGGAATATACCGGAAAAGAAGAAAAGCCCGGATTTAGCCAGGATAAGTCTCCCGACCATTTGAAGAAACTGAAAATACTGCTGGTGGAAGATGACCAGATTAACAGGATGGTGATCCGGCAGTTCCTTAAAGGCTGGGGGATAGGCTTTAAAGAGGCATCCAACGGCAAAGAGGCGATCAGCATGGCCCAAAAGCAAATATTCGATCTTATAATTATGGATGTTCGCATGCCTGTGATCGACGGCTTTGAAGCCACACGCATGATCAGGAGAATACCGGGGTATGAAAATATACCGGTTATTGCACTTACTGCAGATGTGTCAAAGAAAGTAAGAGATGAGAAGGTAGCGGGACTTTTTGATGAAATTCTTATGAAGCCGGTTAACCCGGATGATCTTATCAGGATGATCTCCTTGTATTCAGATGAAAAGGAAGCGGCAGATGACAGGTCGGCAGCGGCAAAATCGCAAAAGAAAATTCTTTCAGCCATAAAAACTAATGATCCGGAAACCTACAAGGCAATGCTGGAAAATGCAAAAAAGGATCTGGAATATTTAGGAGAAATGTATCCCCAAATCATTGAACAGGGAGATGCGGAAGCTTTGCAGGAGCTTAAGCACAAACACACCACAATGATCAGTCTCTTTGATGCTGTTGAATTGAGCCGGCAACTGGCCGATACCGTCGATCTTTTAAATAATAACTCTTCAGATGGCAGGCTGGAGAAGTTAAAAGGGAAGACACTGAAAAGCCTGGATAATTTACAGGACAAGATCGCCAAAATGATCAAGGAGGCCGGCCCTGCAAATGACCCATGAGAAGCACCGACCGGTCCAAAAAAGCCCATGACCGAATGATTCAGGAAGTGATCCGATCGACAATAACCCTCGAAACGATTGGGCTATGCAAAGGTTGTGAGGTAAAAAAAAACGGGATTGTTGAAAAAAATATAGAGAAGTTGTAAAGCAATATAAATCAGGTAATAATAATGAAATCAAAAGGTAATGTTGCCATAATTCATATTGTTATGTTGGTGAAAACAGGTTTATGGATTTGATAAAATGGGATTGAAGATTACTTTTACTGTGGCAATTGTTCAGTCAAAATTATTAAATAAGGATAATACCGATGACAGAAAAGAATCTTATTTACCAGGGCAAGTCAAAAGATGTTTTTGAGATTACAACAGGAATATATGCCGGAAAGTACCTGCTCTATTTCAAGGATGGTGCAACAGGATACATTGAAAACGGGAAACCGGTCTTTGATCCCGGATACGATTCAGTAGTGGGCGAAATACCCGGAAAAGGGGCTATTGCATGCCGGTTTGCAACCTATTTCTTTGAATTGTTAAAGAAAAATGGCATTCCGTCACATTACATTGATACGATCAGTGATAATGAAATGATAGTTGAGCCTGCCACTCCACTGGAAATGCCTGCCACAGCATCCGGATTGCCCGGTTCAGCCCCCCTTTTAAATCTTGAGTTTACCTGGCGAAACAATGCAACAGGAAGCTTCTGGCGAAGATATCCTTTTGTCAGGCCATGCAAGAATCTTCGTAAAGTAGTTGAAATATGGACAAAGGGAGACATCGATACATTAATCACTACGGAGGCCCTGGAAGAAACCGGTGCAATGAGCAGGGAAGAGATCAACCGGAGTGTTGAGCTTGTAAAGGATATTGCAGAGATTGTCTCCCGCGAATTTTCTTCCAAACACCTTCATGTGATTGATGGCAAGTTTGAATTGGGAAGATTGAAAAACGGACATGGCAGGATTGTAATAATTGATGAGATCTCTCCGGATGTATTACGGGTATGTAAAGGTTATACTCCCGATAAAGACGGAAACTGCACGGTGCATGATCAATGCACTGTAACCAATGTCTCTGATGGGAGGAGGACGATCAAAAACCGGAACCAGGTACCAGCTTCCGGTTTTGTTGAGATATTTCTCTGATACCGGGAAGCGGCCGGCCTGACAGGAAGACCTTTTGGCGGTTCGGCATGATGTCTTTTGAGCGGCGGCCCGGCAGGATGATGCGGGGGAGTTTGTCCCGTCATGTAACCCGCCGGCCTGTCATAAATGCAGAAAGGGTTGGACCTGGATTCAGATTTTTTCTGAAGCCCACTTCCTGAGCTTGTATTTCTGGATCTTTCCGCTGGCCGTCAAAGGATATTCTTTCAGGAAAAATACATGCCTGGGTATTTTGTGCCGGGAGATCTTTCCACGGCAGTAATCCCTGACATCTTCCTCTTTCATATCTACACCTTCCTTAAGTATAATAAATGCCCCGATCTCTTCTCCGTATCTCTCGTCCGGAACACCTGCCACTTCAATATTCTGTATTCCCGGCATCCGGAACAGGAAGTTCTCTATTTCACGGGGGTAAATGTTTTCACCGCCCCTGATGATCATATCCTTGATGCGGCCGGTTACCCTTACATAACCTTTCTCATCCATTACACCCAGATCGCCCGAATGAAGCCAGCCTTCCGGGTCGATAGCTTCTGCAGTAGCTTCGGGATTCCTATAATAACCCTTCATTATATTGTAACCACGGCAGCATAGCTCACCCTGAACGCCTCTTTCGCATTCCCTTCCGGTTTCGGGATCCTTCACCGAAACTTCAACAAAAGGCAGTGCCTTACCAACGGTGGTAGCCCTTAGTTCGGCCGGATCTGATGTGGTGGTGGCGGTCATTCCCGGCGACGTTTCCGTTAAACCGTATACAATAATGACCTCCCTCATATTCATCTTTTCCATGACGGCTTTCATTGTTTCGACCGGGCAGAGCGCCCCGGCCATGATACCTGTCCGCAGTGAAGAAAGGTTAAACATATTGAACATTGGATGATTCAGTTCTGCAATGAACATTGTGGGCACACCATACAAAGCCGTGCATTTTTCCTTCTGGACCGAAGCCAGCACCAGCAGGGGATCAAAGCTTTCCACCATTACCATGGTTGCCCCGTGGGTGATGATGGAGCAAACCGCCAGAACGCAGCCAAAACAATGGAATAGAGGAACACAGACACAAAGCCGGTCTTCCGGTGTATAATTCATACATTGCCCGATGGTATACCCGTTATTGACGATATTATGATGTGTAAGCATTACCCCTTTCGGAAAACCGGTAGTTCCGGAAGTATACTGCATATTCACCACATCATCCGGATCCAGGCCTGCTTTTACTTCATTAAGATCGGCATCGTTCAGTTGTGAACCCAGCAGCAACAGTTCCGGCAATGAATACATGCCGCGGTGTTTCTCGGGACCGATGAATATAACATTTTCCAGTACCGGAAATTTTGCAGATTTAAGCTTGCCGCGCTGGCATTCCCTGAGCTCGGGAATCAACTCATAGATCATGCTGACATAATCGCTGTCGCGGAATCTGTCGACCAGACAAATGGTCTTCAGATCCGAATTCTTTACAAGGTACTCAAGTTCATGCAACCGGTAGTTGGTATTTATAGTAACCAGCACTATTCCTGTTTTCGCAGTGGCAAACATCAGCGTCAGCCAGTCGGGCACATTGTTCGCCCATATCCCAAGCTTATCACCCGGCTTCATACCGATCTCCAGCAGGGCCCTGGCAAGATTGTCAACCCTTTCGTTAAAGCCGGCGTAACTGAATCTAAGATTTCTGTCGGGATATATCAGAAATTCCCGATCAGGACTTTTCATGGCCCACTGTTCCAGGCACTGTCCAAGTGTCTTATTCAATAATTCCATATCTCTTATCTCTTATCTCTTAAAAAGGAGCATAAACCATAGCCAGAATTATAGCGGGTATCTGCCCAGGGCACCATACGCTGTGACTGACGATTGAATCGAAGTAGATGCTGTCTCCTTCGGCAAGTTTGTGTTTTTCCTTTCCGTATTGTATTTCTATTTCACCTGAAAGGATATAAAGGAATTCCTCACCCTCATGGCTGGAGAAGGTTTCTTTCGGGGCAGGAGAGGGCTCTATTTCCACAATAAAGGGCTCCATATGTCTTCCGGACTTATCTCCTGCCAGGGGATGAAAATCCAGGTGAGGATTATAGCCTTTTCCACCGGTAGAAAAGCTGATCCCTTTCCGCAGTTCACCCTTCCGGCTGATTATTGGTCCGAGAATTTCGGCATCATCTATAAATGTTCCCAGCCTTACTCCCAGGGTGCGGGCTATTTTAACCAATGGTGACAGAGAAGGCAGCTCCCTGCCCTCCTCAATAAGAGTAATGATTTCTTCTGTCATCCCTGCCCGTTCTGCCAGTTCGGCAACAGTGATGTTCCTGAGCTCACGGATGCTTTTCAGTTTTTCTCCGACTTGTTTTGTATTTGTCATGGTTCTGAATTTTGTCCCGATTGTATTGACCCATAAAATCACCGGGCAAAATTATGTTTTTGAATGATAACCAGCGTAATTTGTTCAAAATTTATAAGCAATAAAAATAAAATTGCGAAAAACCCCGAAGGCCCCATTGCAGAGTATTCATATTCAATATTTCACTCGTATGGATCCCCCTGGTTTGATCATGGCTTTTTGTGTGCCCTGGCACATTGATGATTCATTCACACGTTTTTGTATAATTTTCGGTTGAAAAAATTGACCTGCAGTTAATTCTCCATTCAATACAATGCTCGTTTTTGAATTTTCAATTGACGGGAAATTTGTTGTATATTTGTAAATCTAATGCACGGGGTGCTTAAGCAAGGCTGAGATTAAACCCGGTACCTGATTTGGATAATGCCAACGTAGGGATGCAGTTTAAGATGATCCATTTTATACTCCATCCCTTTGAAAATTTCGAACGGATGGATTTTTTATTTTAAATAACTTGTAAAATGGATATTATAAAAACTTCCAATGAATTAATTTCCAAAAGCCACCAAAACTGGCAAAACAGACCAGAATGGTTCTTTAATCGGGAGCACACCGATACTTATGAACAATGGTATGAAGGCAGGTATAAGCGTGCTGAAGTATGGCAGAAAAAGGTGATGGAACAGCTCGTGTCCAAAGATAAACGTATAAAAACATTACTTGAGTTTGGTTGTGGCACTACCCGGTTTACGCGTTGGTGGAAGGAAATAGGAATAGAAGCCACCGGAGGCGATATTTCACCACTGATGCTGTCACAGGCGATTCACTTGTTCGAAGGGGACCTGGTAATGGCAGATTCTCACCATATGCCCTTTAAGGATCATACTTATGATGCCCTGGCATTTATAACCACTTTTGAATATTATAAGGATCCTGTAAAAGTTATACAAGAGGCGGCGAGAGTAGCAAAATATGGTATTGCAATGGGCATGATGAATAAAAATTCTCCAAAAGTACTGAGAAGACGTATTCAGCAAATATTCGGGAAGAATCCCTTTTATATCACTGCTACTTTTTATACACCTGAAAAATTAATCACAATCATTAGGGAAGCACTTGAAGGCAGGCAATACTCAATAGAATGGACTTGTACAGGTCTGCCAAAATGGTTCCCCGTTCAACAGTGGGGATTGCCTTATGGCGATTTTTTCGGTCTTTACATTAAACTAAAAGACCTGGAATAAATGGAAGATAAACTTGGAAAAATAGATCACCGGTTATTTGAAGAAATAATTAAGACAAAATGCGGAAAAGATCGGAATGAAGTAATCACAGGTCCCGGCTTTGGTGTTGATGTTTCTTTAATTGACCTGCAGGGAGGTATGGCAATGGCTGTAACCAGCGACCCATTATCACTTATTCCTTCGTTGGGCCTTGAAGAATCTGCATGGTTGTCTGTTCATCTGTTGGCAAATGATATGGCAACTACGGGTTTTGCCCCCATGTACGGACAATTCATATTGAATCTGCCGGCAGATTTTTCCAGGAACGACTTTAAAACTTATTGGAATTATATACACAAATTCTCGGCTCAATTAGGTATAGCCATTACCGGGGGACATACTGGCTTCATTGAAGGACAAAATTCTACAATTGCCGGTGGAGGTACTTTTATTACTGTGGCTCCAAAATCTAAATTACTTATTTCCCGGAAAGCAAAACCGGGAGATGTAATTTTGGTAACTAAACAATGTGCTCTTTCTTCTACCTCTATCCTTGCAATGAGTTTTCCCGAAACCGTAAAAAACAGATTGGGGCATGAAACTTACCATGAGGCATGCGGATTGTTTTATCAAACATCATCATTAGATGACGCCCTTACGGCGGCTGAAGTGCAAAACGGGAAAAATGAGGTGAATGCCATGCATGATGTTACGGAAGGGGGAATACTTGGAGCTATATATGAACTTGCCTGTGCATCGGGTAATGGCGCCCAGGTATTTGATGATCATATACCTGTGGGAAGTGTGCAGGAAGAGGTTTGCAGGCTCTTTTCGATAGATCCCCGTCATAGCATAGGTGCGGGATCAATGATCATTACCTGTACAAAAGATAAAGTATCTCTGGTAAAGAATCGTTTGGGCAAAAATAACATACTCTGTTCTGCTGTTGGTGAGATCAAAGAAAAAGAATATGGTATCAAATTGGTTGAGAATGGAAATGAAACGGATTTAATTTATATGGAGGAAGATCCATACTGGGCTGCATTCTTTAAAGCTTACAGTGAAGGTTGGAAATAATGAAAAAGATGAGAAAAATAAGAGGTGGAATATATCTGGTTATAGATCCGTCATTAGATAAGACCGTTTTAACCGGAAAACTCAAATCAGTATTGCAGGAGAAAATCTCAGTTGTACAGATATGGGATAATTTTTCTTCCCAGCAGGACAACTCAGAACTGATTACCGGCATTGTCAGGCTTTGTCATAAAAAAAATGTTCCTGTGCTTATCAATAACAGGTGGGAATGGATAATTAAAGCCGGATTGGATGGTGTTCATTTTGATCATGTACCCGGAGATCTCGAGAAAATAAAAGGAAAGATAAAAAGTGAATTTATAGCAGGTTTAACCTGCAGTAACGATTTGTCGCTGGTGGGTTGGGCAGATGAAAACAATATGGATTATATCTCTTTTTGCTCTGTTTTTCCTTCTGCTACGGCTACCAGTTGCGAACTTGTCACCTTCGAAACCATTAAGGAAGCCAGGAAGATGACTACATTACCAATCTTTCTGTCAGGAGGGATAAAACCGGAAAACATGGAAAAGCTAAACGGGTTATCTTTTGATGGAGTAGCAGTTATTTCAGGCGTTATGAATTCTGCATTACCTGATGAATCAGTTAAAAAATATTTAAGAAAATTAGAAGCAAAAAGCATATGAGACAGGAAACTATAAAAAAATTATGTTGCCCTTTTGACAAGGCAGAAATAAATTTGACTGTTATTACCAAGGATATTGAAGGTAATATAATAGATGGATTTCTTACCTGCAACGAATGTAAACGGATTTATCCTATAGTAAAAGGGATTCCTATTATGAGCCCGGATGAGTACCGGGAACTTAAAATGGAACAACCCCTGATTGACAAATGGAAGCACCATCTTAAAGGTAAATCATACGAAAACTTTCGTTTAGTTGCCGGAAACAGTGAAAATAAATCATTTTAAATTGATATGCCCGGGAAAAAAGAATACGCAAATAATCTCCCATGGTTCCTGTCCACCTTAAGAAATCATCAAACGCCGGCCGCGCAAGTAATTTATGAATTGGCACAGGCAGGATACAAATTACCAGATGAGCATGAATTCCTGCCTGTCCGGAATTTTTTGATCTTTGGCTCTGAAGACTGAAAAAGGGCATACAGGTAAATTGTTTCATTATTTGTTTAATGAAATATCATAAATAGTGAACATAAATTATATTTAGTTGTTTATGTTTCATTATAAACTTAAAAATTTATCTGTTATGAAAAAGAACTATGTAAAAATTTTGGGGCGTATGATGACATTCAAGGTTGTTTTGTTATCTGCCGTAGCAATTATCGCTGTTTCCTGCAATAAAGAGGACCTGGAAGTAACGGGTGAGCTTAAAGGTACTGAATCATCTGTTGCCGAAGTCAATGAGTTATTTGCTGGCCTGGATCTGCAAGAGGGTGCAACTCTTAAAAGGGACCGTCGTGCACCGGCACCGGGTTCAGAGTCTATTGCTGAAGTAGCTATTGGTGCAGGCTTCGATGAGCTTGTTGGTGCACTAATGTACGTAGATGATGAGCTTGACGCTGGTCTGGTGAACCTTTTCCTGAACGGAAAAGATCAGTACACAGTTTTTGCTCCAACCGATGAAGCATTCGAAGGTCTATATGAGTTTCTTGAAATTGACGGGATTTCCGATCTTCCCGCAGAACTGGTCCTCGATGTTCTTCTTTATCACGTAACTGACGGGCGCCGTGCCGCTAACAGTGTGGTTCCTCCGGTACGCAACCGAACCATTACAACGCTGATGGGTAAGACATTTTCAGTAAATTCCGGAGGTGAGATATTTGATATCTTCGGGCAAACAGCTACTATAGCAATTCCTGACATTTCTGCTTCCAATGGTATCATTCATGTAATTGACACTGTTATATTGCCACTGGAACAGTAAATGGTCAATGAAACGGCTGTTTGAAAATTGTGTCGTTGCTTTGTTTTCAGATAACCGGGGGGTCGTTTAGGTGATTTACAGTGCTTTAAAAGAGGTTGTATTCAGTTATTGATACGACCTCTTTTCTTTTTGGTTTAGCGTGGTTTTAGGACTGTTTCGAAGGCAAGGCTGTGAAAGAAGCAGGATTGTTTAATGTAAAATGACAATAAATATACATTAATTCAAATGCTAAGCCAGATTTTTTATTCAAAAACCCTGGTTCCGAAAATAAATTTATCCTGCCACCATGGATCAGTTAATGAAGTGATGGTTACACCCCTGCTGGAAGAAGTGTGTATAAAGTGGCCATTTCCTGCATAGATTCCCGAATGAGTAATGAAGCGCCTCGTTTTATATGATCTTACAAAAAATACCAGGTCTCCTTCAATTAAATCATTTTTTCTGGTCAATATTTTTCCGTACCTGGCTTGTTCTTCCGAGTTATGAGGCAGATAAATTCCGTGGTCTGCAAAAACCTTTACCAGTAATCCGGAACAATCCATGCAATTCCTTGTTCTGCCGCCCATACAATGGGGTACACCAATGTAGGTTCTGGCGGTTTTAATAATCTCTTCTGCGCTGCTATTATTGCCGTTTATCTTTTTTTCCGTTCCGTTTTCAATAAAAACTTTAAGTTTTTCTTTATCTGCACTGGTTTCGATATTGGGAAAAGATGAGACCGGATAATGCTTTCTGGAGCATGAGGTATAAATAAGCAGATAAAAAACAAAAATTACAGGGAAAGCAACTTTTAATACTGTTTCAGTAGTTAAATTAACAGGATGTCTTATAATAAGGTCTCGGATCATAATATTGGATAATTCGTGTATACAGGGGTTTTATCCAGGTAAATATCTGTTGGTGCATAAAATTTTAATTCCTTGCTTAATAACCTTTTAAATCCCGTAATGTTTTAAAAGCCATGCAGTAAATATGTGAATTAAATTTTTATAATCGGCTAAAGAACTAAGGAAATTTCAAGTTTTACAGATGGAATCTATTTTAACTTATAATTATAACAAGGATGTGAACTATACCTGCCTGCAACACATAGGGGAACTATAATACCTTATGAAACAGACAGGATTGATATAATCTTATGCATCGTAAGTCTTTCCAGGTTAGTACGCTGATTTCCCGTGAGGTGGATTGTAAGAAGTTGAATTTGGGAATTACCACCAGTTTGGCTAACTTTATTTCTGGGTTATTGTTTAAGGTAAGTATCCGGGTAAAAAATACAACCCGCTCCGCGACTATAAGTCAGTCCTTCTGGTTTGATCTCGCAGCTCAGTAATAGTTCATAAATGTGATACCTCTATAAATAGTAAAATTAAAATCTAATAAATATGGAAAATATGATAGGTGAAAGATTCGGGCAGGAAGCTCTGGATATTTTTATTAACTGGATGGTTACAGAGTTACCCGGGCTATTAATTATCGTAATATTATTTCTTGTGGCTACCAAAGTAATAGGCATGCTTATCAAGAAACTAAGCAATACCCTGATTGAACGGGCCACTAAGAGCCCGACCGTTGACACCGGTGAAGCAACAAAAAGGATTAACACGCTGATAGACATCTCGTTCAGAACCGTGATAATCACTCTCTGGATAGTATTTATGATGTTAATCCTTCAAAAGGTAGGTGTTAATATAGGTCCCATCCTGGCCAGCTTTGGGATCCTTGGACTGGCTATTGGTTTTGGAGCTCAGCAACTGGTCAAGGATTTAATTAACGGATTCTTTATTCTTCTTGAAAATCAGATTCGTACGGGAGATGTGGCAATTATAAACGGAACCGGCGGACTGGTGGAAAAGATAGAGCTCAGGACAGTAACACTCCGTGATATGTCGGGTACAGTACATATTTTCCAGAATGGTAAAATAGAAACTCTGGCTAATATGACAAAAGACTGGTCTGCCATGGTATTTGATATTGGCGTGGCTTACAAGGAGAATACCCAGAGGGTTATTGAAGTAATAAAGCAGGTGGGCGACGAACTTAAAGATGATCCCGATTTCTCAGAAGACATTATTGCGCCGATTGAAGTGATGGGGCTGAATGAGTTTGGTGACAGCGCAATTGTAATAAAGGCCCGGATTAAAACCAAGCCTATAAAACAATGGGGTGTGGGACGGGAATACAGAAAGCGCCTTAAGAGTAAATTTGATGAGCTGAATATCGAAATACCATTTCCGCATACAACGGTGTACTGGGGCGAAGAAATTAATCCCCTTAAGATGGATATCAATAAAATGCCTGATAAAATTAAGCAGTAAAATCTGTGGGATTATATCCGAACAGCATACATCAATTCCGGAATATAGTGATTGGTAATAAATTATAGATAATTATGGCAGACCATTTTCATAGAACGTAAAATGTTATTCAAAAATTCAAAACCCTAAAACTATAAGACAATGGATCATTTAAAAGGGAAAAAAATAGCGATTCTTTCTTCCAATGGTTTTGAAGAATCCGAATTATTCGAGCCAAAAAAGGCGCTTGAAGAAAATGGTGCAGAAGTTTTTATTGTTTCTCCCGAAAAGGGGAAAATAAAGGCCTGGAATCACGGTAACTGGAGCAAGGAAATTGAGGTTGATGTAACCGTTGATAAGGCAGATGCAAATGAATACGATGCCCTTGTCCTGCCGGGAGGCGTGATCAATCCGGATAAACTCCGAAGAAGCCGGGAAGCGGTGAATTTTACACGTCGCTTTTTTGAAAATAATAAGCTTGTCGCTTCCATCTGTCACGGACCCCAGTTATTAATTGAAGCCGAAGTGGTCAGGGGGCGAACCCTTACTTCCTTTTTTTCTATAAAAAAAGACCTCCAAAATGCCGGAGCAAACTGGATTGATTCGGAGGTTGTCATGGATGGCGGATTGATCACTTCACGGAATCCTAACGATTTAAAGGCATTCAACCAAAAGCTGATAGAAGAACTGGCGGGTCAAAAATAACTGTAAATGTTGTTATGACTCTGATTGATATGAACAAAGACTGCAATTTAGTGTATGTAATATAAATTGATTATTAATAATATAAAAAAGGAGGTGAACAATGAAAAAATCATTTATTACAAAAGCAGGCTTATTTGTTTTTTCGGCAGGTCTACTGGTATTCATGGTATTTGCCGGATTTGAGGATAGACCGGATTCAAAAGAAAAAGCTACAGCCCCGGACCATCATAAGGACATGGGTAAAATGCCCTGGGTACTGGATATTGAGGAAGCCACAATTGACAATAAGAGTTACCGTAGAGCAAGGTGGACAGGGGAATATATGCAAATGGTCCTTATGTCGCTTAAGCCCGGGGAGATAATTGATCTGGAAGTTCATGAGGATCATGATCAGTTCATTAGAATAGAACAAGGTGAAGCGCAGGTTTTGATGGGGAAAACTAAAAATGAACTAACCTTTGATGAAAATGTGTCGGACGATTGGGCTGTGTTTATTCCTGCCGGATACTGGCACCAGGTAAGAAATACCGGAAATACGGATTTGAAATTATATACTATTTATGCCCCATCCGAACATCCTGAGGGAACAGTTCATGAGACTTATGAAGATACCAAAAACTACTAACAGGATAATTAGCAGGATCGTTCAAAATGCCGGGCGTTGAATTCAATTAATGGATTTATGCCTGCCGGGTTTTTTGAGAAATTTTATTATTTTTCTGGTTTCTTATTAACCAGTACAATCCTTTTATTCCGGGCTTAATATCATCCAGAATGAGAAGAACAAGAGTTTTTTCGATGTAGGCAATTATGCCCCATCCAATAGCAATATAATAGAAGTATACGTTAAAATCCCAGACGAATAATACAAAAAAGAAAGCCCCCTGAACATACCCTGCGCTTACCGCCGAATAAAGGTGAAGACCGGGAATTTTTCCCAGTCTGATAAACGCAACCAAATAACTCAGGCCGAAAATGGCAAGAAACAGGTAAAGAAACCAGGCGTGGGGCTGTACCTCTGTCCATTTAAACACGAACAAACCATAAAGTGCAAGGATATAGGTACCTATATCGGCAAGATTATCAAGTGCAGCTCCGAACCGGGTTACCAGATTAAATTTTCTGGCAATGAACCCGTCAAGTATATCAGTTACCAGATTAATACTTAAAAAAACTACAAACCATTGTTCAAGCCTTAAAATGGCCAATATAAGGATTAACGGAAAAGTTGCCAGTCTGTAGAAGCTAATCACGTTGGGAACATTAACAATATTTTCTCCTTTGAATATTAATCGCATAACTTTTAATAATTTAAATATTACTTATTGTCCCTTTGATGGTAGTATTCTGAGATCATGTTAATAGTAGTAATGGATTGGGGGGAAGGGTGGTCAAAGAAAAATAATCAGAACAATCAACACCACCATGGGAATAAAAAGGTTATCTGTTCCTTTCCAGCTGAACATTTCGGTAAGTGTGCCCGCAATTGCAATAATCAGGGCAAGGCCAAAAGTTTTCAGATCAAAAGCCATCCGAAAATAATAGAGTGCTATTACACTTATAATAAAGCTGGAGATAAAAAAAGAAATTGATCCTGTACTGGTTTTGTTTAATTTCCATTTGAAAATTTTTATCTGATGATTATAAACCTGAAGATTCATCCCCAGTATCCCTGCTACCGGATCGCAAATTGCAAGTATCAGCATGGGAAGGATAAACAGGAACTTGTTATCAAGTGAATTTGAAATAAGAAAGGTAAGATAAATGGATACAGGAAGCAGAAAGCTCCCAAGTGATTTTCTGTCAATGTCATGGATTGACTTCAGGTACCTTGCTTTTCGGCTGATAAAAAGCAGAACAAAGAAAACCACTGCAAGTGCAAATACATACCAGTGGTTATCAAACAGGAAGGGAAATGAAATTGTGGAAAGTGTCGCGAGAAAATGAGCCAGCTTTCGGGTAATTTCACCTTTCGGGCTTAATCTCCGGTAAACCAATTCATTAAAAAGAAGCAGCAATAAAAAAGTAATAAGAAAAACTAAAGTAATCCCAATTTGATGATCCATCTATCAGAGCTTAAAAAACTATTGTAACAATTTACCGTGCGCAGGTTTAAAAAAAATAATATCACTAACTGTCGATATGGTCATCTTAACAGGCTGCAAACTTATAATTTATATTCCAAAAAAATCAAGTAATGTAATAAAAGTTGCTCCTCCGGCAAGGCCATCAAACCGGTCAAGAAATCCCCCATGACCGGGGATCAGGTTGCTGAAGTCCTTAACTTCATATTTTCTCTTATATAAGGAAGTTAAGGCATCTCCAATGAATGCGGCGATAACAATACCGGATCCCAGTAAAAATATGTTAAGCCTGTGGTCGGCCACAAGTCCGCGTAAAAGAAATGCACTGGCAACAGCAATGACAGCCCCGCCTATCAGCCCCTCTATAGTTTTCCCCGGGCTTATCGCCGGAAATAACTTGTGCTTTCCAAACAATTGTCCGCTTATCTGGCTGAATGCATCGAATATAGATACCACCATAAAAGTGAAAAGGATCAAATTGCTTTCCGTACGGCTAAAGCATATGAGTCCACCGCTGATTATCAAAAATACCGGTACCGACAAGCCGAAAAACCTTTTTCGTTTGAAACCTGATTGCCTGAAAAGATTTATTACTTCTGCCCATCCAATTATTACAATCAATAATACCAGGTAGTGAAATACAATAGGATTAATTACAATGCTGAAAAAAAGGATATGGATAATTACAAAGTAGCTGATGAATTTAGCCCTGTTCTTTTTAGCAATTTCCGGTTCCTTATTCCGGTAGATGTAGTAGAAAATGATGCCGCCTAAAATAAAATAGGTTAGAATAATTAAATAAATTGTAAGGATCATGGTAATGTTTTCTTGTATATATTTTGAAGCATGTGAATTAACTGATTAACATTATGATTCCGAATACAAACATAAGATAAACAAATGTTTGGCGTATTGATCCTTCCCTTTTGGTGAAATTCATCCTGGCAGTAATTTTGGGACCGGCTATTGCACCAATGATGGTTCCGGCAGTAAGAAATAATACCAGGGTGAGGTCAATGACCCCTATTATAAGATGACCGGTCAGTGCCGAAACCGTATTGATAAAAATTACCATCAGGGAAGTGCCGGCTACAAATTTAACAGGCAGTTTTATGGCAAACAGGCCTGCCAGAACCGGGGCTGTGCCACTGGTACCGAAAGTACCACTGATAATTCCCCCGGAAAAACCATAAAAGGATCCTTTGGGAATCCCGGTCGGTTTGGTTATGCTTTTTGGAGCTTTCCGTACCTTGATTTTTCTTTTATCTTTATGATGGTTGAATATCATAAGAACTGATACAAGGATGATATAAATTCCAAATGTATCTTTTAACTGAGCCGGTGTGAGCAAGCCTGCAACAAGAGTTCCTGATAAGGCCCCTATAATTCCTGCCAGGCCAAATTTTAATCCTGTGCGTAAATCCAGATTTCCTTTACGATAATGCCCTGCAGCTCCAACCAGGCAGATCGGGAGAGTGGCAGCCAGAGAGGTCGCAACCGCGATATGGGCAGGGACCTTAAATAAAAGAATAAGCGCAGGGGGGAACACGAAGCCGCCACCGCCTCCTACCATTGAACCCAGTAGGCCTACGACAAGGCCAATCAGGGGTAACCACAAGTAGCTGTACTGAAATGAAGAATGAAATATCATGGATTCAAATCATCATTTACATACAATTAAAATAATAGCAAGCACTAAGATAATATAAAAAAACGCTAAAATCAGATTATACACAACTAATGGATGTTGAATACTACTCCGATTTTGGTCTTAAACCCTGGATTATTTAATTACGTATGCCTTGTGGAAGCAGCCAATGATTTGGATTTTTACTGGCTTTTTCCTTTAAGTATCCAGTAAATCCCTTTTGCGTTCGCCCTCATTTCAGGGATGATAAATTGTATTGTAATATGCTCAATAGAAGATAAAATGCCCCAAACAATCATAAGGTAGTAAAGTGGAGGATCACTTGTTAATGTAATGCCAGATCGGATTAACCAGGAAAAGAGTTATTTTACTAAACTTAATCGGGTCGTAAATGTTAATTACATTTTGGAAATCACTCTAAAAACCCTGCCAGAATGTATAAAATATTCACTACGGGACTCGAAAAAACCTCTCTTATTATCAGGATAATGGTCGGATCGGTATTTATTTCCGAAGGAATACAGAAATTCCTTTACCCAGCACTTAGGGGTGCCGGAAGATTCGAAGGAATGGGATTTCCCAATGCAGAATTCATCGCATCGTTTGTGGGTGTATTTGAGATACTTTGCGGTATCGGCCTGCTCGCGGGACTATTAACCAGGCCGGCAGCGCTGGCTATGATTATAAATATGACTGTTGCCATTGTTGTTACAAAAATCCCTATTGCTTTTGCCGAAAGTTTCGGACCTTTTCAGTTAAGAGAGCTTAGTGTCTATGGCTTCTGGAGTATGGCGCATGAGATGCGAACCGATTTTGCCATGTGGCTTGGCAGCCTTTTCCTCTTAATAAAGGGCGGGGGAAGATGGTCGGTCGACAGGCACATTATTTCCAAATGGTACTAATAGCATTTGGTGCCAATCCCACCATTATCTGTAAAAGACAGCAAGAGTTTTATTACGATTTTTTAGTTAACT
>PWPZ01000048.1 GCA_003556985.1 Bacteroidota bacterium | reverse complement strand
GGGAAAACCGGCGAAAATGTTTCCATTATAGCAATGGGTGGCTGGGATTCAGTAGCCAACAAATCAGATGATGAAAGTATCAGGATTATGCATGAGGCTATGGACAGAGGGATTACTTTCTGGGATAATTCACAGGATTATCACCAGGGGAGGGCTGAAGAGGTCATGGGAAAGGCATTGGCTGAAGTGAGCCGCAGGGACAAGGTTTTTCTTATGACCAAGGTTTGTGCCAGAGATTATGCCGGTGCAAAAAGACAGCTTGAACAGAGCTTAAAGAGATTGAGAACCGACCGGATTGATCTCTGGCAGTTTCATTCCATTCAGTATGATGGTGATATGCAGCGGATATTTGATCCTGAAAACGGTGCTCTCAGGGCTGCCATTGAAGCAAGAGATGAGGGCAGGATCAGGTATATAGGCTTTACTGGTCACCGGCATCCTGACATACACCTGGAAATGATGAATCAGGATTTTGATTGGGATGTGGTCCAGATGCCGCTTAACATTCTGGATGCTCATTACAATAGTTTCCGGCACAACGTTCTTACTGTGGCAAATGAACGTAATATGGGGACCATCGGAATGAAATCCCTGGCCGCCCAAAATGCACGTATATCAAGAGAGTTGAATATAAGTCCGGAATTATGCATCCGATACAGTTTATCCCTTCCGGTGAGCACTTTATGCCTTGGGTTTCAGACCAGGGAAGAAATGATTGCCGATGTTAACATAGCCAGAGATTTCAAGCTGCTTACAGGGGATGAGGTTGACAGGTTACTTGCCAAATCAGAATCGCCGGCCAAAGATGGTGAGATTGAGCTTTACAAGAATCCTGAAGGTTATTTCGGGTGCTCATATCACCGGGGAGTTCTGGAGCAGGAAGGTACACGGGACTGATTTTAAAAAAAAAAATCCTGCCCGTTAATCTTGACGGTAAATATTCTGGAAAATATTAAGCCACTGAGAGCTGATCTCTCCGGTATCCGGCCGCCAGGCTTTTCCGGAGCATTCCTGGCTACATTATAAAAGATCGGTTTTTTTGGGGGGAAAAGCTTGTCAGGACTGATTCTTCTTTATTTTTTTCTCTTTATGCCCTGATTTGCCTTTCTGCTTCCCTTTCCATTGAGATTTATCTGAATTCCAGCTTTTTGAAACTGTATATTCCGGACCCTCACCCAGTTGGGGCGGGAGTGGCAATTTGTGGACCTCACTGCCGATAAGAGCTTCAATATCCTTAAAGTTTCTCACGTCCCTGCTGTTAATAAAAGTAAGCGCGACCCCTGTCAACTCAGCCCTTGCAGTCCGCCCCACCCGGTGAACATAATCTTCGGCATCAGCCGGCACATCGTAGTTTATAACAAGATCTATACTTTCAATATCAATGCCTCTTGATACTATGTCGGTTGCCACAAGTATCTGTAATTTTCTGTTTTTAAAGTCATTCAGCACAGTTACCCGTTCATGCTGTTCGAGATCCGAATGGATTGCATTACAGGAAAAACCTGATTGTTTCAGCTGTTTGTAAAGTGATTTTACATTTAGTTTGGTTGCAGAGAAAACAAGTATGCTCTTAAGTTCCGGCTTGTCCCGGAGAAGATCCATTAACAGTTGAGGTTTCTGTTCATCATGAACCAGGTAGGCGCCCTGCAGCACTCCTTCTGCCGGTTTTGCGAGTGATATATTTACCTCTTCCGGTTTGGTCAGTATTTTTTTTGCCAGCTTTCTTATTTTAGGCGGCATAGTGGCAGAGAACATCAGTGTCTGACGTTTTTTGGGCAGCTTACTGATAATTTTGACTATGTCATCGTAAAAACCCATGTCAAGCATTCGGTCGGCCTCATCCAGCACAAGGGTTTGGAGT
This sequence comes from Bacteroidota bacterium, assembly GCA_003556985.1. Classification (GTDB taxonomy): domain Bacteria; phylum Bacteroidota; class Bacteroidia; order Bacteroidales; family PUMT01; genus PXAP01. The sequence goes on along the minus strand of PWPZ01000048.1, from coordinate 2,811 downwards.
GTTTCTGCCCTCAGGTAATCCAGGTTGATCAGCGAGATCAGCCTTCCGGGAGTTGCAATAATAATATTTACCCCGGCAGAAATTGCTGATTTCTGCTGATCCCAGACATCACCCGCTCCGCCCCCGAATACAGCTACTGTGCTTACAGGGACAAAATAGGTGAATCCCTGAAGCTGCTGGTCGATTTGCATGGCAAGTTCCCTGGTGGGGACTATTACAAGAAGTTTGGTTCCGTCAAAATCATTGTTTTCCATGATCCTTTGAAGAACCGGTAGCAAAAAGGCTGCCGTTTTCCCTGTCCCGGTCTGGGCACAGGCTATCAGGTCTTTGTTTTCAAGTATAAGGGGTATGGTCTGTACCTGGATTGGGGTCGGCTTTGTAAACCCCATTGCATCAATGCTTTCTTCAATTGCCTGATGGAAATTGAAATCGTTGAAACTTGTCATTAATATATAATATTCGTTTTTTTATTAAACCTGGCGGATATCAATCCAAATCATATCCCTGCAGGGAATAACGGTCGGATTGATGCGCGCACCACTTTCCTGTATTACCAAAAAGCAATGCAAAGATACAAACATATTTACACAGATTTATAATCCATTGTCGTGGATAAACCGGGTAAGTTTTGTTTTGATCAAAAACGGTTTATTTTGGAAAATGCAAAGGCCGGTATTAAAAAGGAGGAGGTTCATTATCAAAGTCAGCATTCCCTCCCTTGTCAAATCCTCCGGTGAATTCGCCGGGATCGTTCATCCTTGACCCAAGGGTTATCGAAAGATCACCCTCATTAATTGGTTGCAGGTCATCTTCAAACTCGGTAAAGCTGGCAGATTCAGAGCTAAATTTAAGCTTTACATCACCAACGGGTCCGTTTCTGTGTTTTGCAATAATTATTTCTGCTGCTCCTATATTGGAATTTCCCTCCTCGTCTTCATAAAAACCATAGTATTCGGGTCTGTGGATAAACAAAACCATATCGGCATCCTGTTCAATGGCTCCCGATTCACGCAGGTCAGACAACTGTGGGCGTTTTGTACCGCCCCGGGTTTCCACTGCCCTGTTTAACTGCGACAGGGCAATTACGGGAACATTGAGCTCCTTGGCGATAGCTTTGAGCGAACGGGAAATTGTTGACACTTCCTGTTCGCGGTTCCCCCTTGTTTCAGATGTTCCGGTCATCAACTGAAGATAGTCGATTATGATCATCCCTATATTGTGCTGTAATTTCAGTCGTCTGCATTTCGCCCTGAGTTCAAATATTGAGATTGCCGGGGTATCGTCAATGAATATGGGAGCGTCTACCAGGTTCTTTATTTTTATTTCCAGCTGCTCCCATTCATAATCATGTAATTTTCCGTTTCTGATCCGTTCTGAAGGAAGCTTGGTCTCACTTACTATAAGCCTGTTTACCAGCTGAACCGATGACATTTCCAGTGAAAAGACGGCAACAGGATGGTTGTGCTCAACCGCCATGTTTCTGGTCATAGAAAGAACAAATGCTGTTTTTCCCATGGATGGACGGGCTGCGATAATTATCAGATCGGAATTCTGCCAGCCTGAAGTGATCCGGTCAATTTTGGTGAATCCGCTGGGGACACCACTGAGATTGTCCTCTCTTTTACTGGCTTCTTCGATCTGGTTTATTGCCTCTTTTATCAATACGTTGATCTTGAGAATTTCCTTCTTTATATTCCCCTCGGCTATGTTAAAAAGCTCTGTTTCGGAAAAATCAAGCAGATCGTCAACATCGGTGCTTTCATCATACGACCGGTTTTGTATTTCAGTTGAAATTCTTATCAGCTCCCTCTGAATGAATTTTTGAGCAATTATCCGGGCGTGGTATTCAATGTGTGCGGCTGAGGAAACCCTGCCGGTCAGCTGGGTTATATAAAAGGCTCCGCCAACAGAATCAAGTGCCTTTGCTTTTTTCAGTTCTTCCGTTACCGTTAATATATCAATTGGCTTCTCCTCCTGGGAAAGCTTCATTATGGCGGAAAAGATTTTCTGATGGGCCTCTTTATAAAAACTCTCCGGCTTCAAAAGGTCAAGTACCGCTATAAGGGCGTCCTTTTCAAGCATAATGGCTCCCAGCACAGTTTCTTCAAGTTCAATGACCTGTGGGGGGACCTTTCCATATTCAGTGGAGTTTACAGCCGGTTTGTGCCTGGTTTTCGGGGTTTTTTCCATGTGGGTATCTTTTTGGGCAGACAAAGTTAAAAAATAACATCAGGTGAATATCCTAATTCGTCTATTCTTTTTAAACAAAATTGGTGTTGAAAAATAAATAAAATGTTCAAAACAAATTTCCCGCAGGAAAACTTAACTTAGTATGAAAAAATGATATGTTTCCCCAATGCCAAAATTAACCTGGGATTACAGGTAACCGGTAAAAGAGAGGATGGTTATCACGATATAGAGACGGTCTTTTATCCGCTGAAACTTGCTGATATCATTGAGGTTATCCCTGTGCCGGAAATCCCGGGCCGTTATACATTTATAAATACGGGAGAAAAAATAGATGTGGAGCCTTCCGGGAATCTTTGTATAAAGTCCTGGAATGAGCTTTCCAAAATCCGGAATCTTCCCGGTGTATCAATTCATTTGCATAAGATCATTCCATCCGGAGCCGGATTCGGAGGAGGTTCGGCCGATGCCGCATTTGTTCTTATGGCGGTTAATGATCTTTTTGATTTGCAGATATCGGTAGCGGAACTTGAAGTTATTGCCGGCCGCATCGGCAGTGACTGTCCTTTTTTCATCCGTAACAAGCCCGTTTTTGCAACGGGACGAGGCAATGTTTTTGAGCCG
>PWPZ01000085.1 GCA_003556985.1 Bacteroidota bacterium | reverse complement strand
TTATCAGAAATAATCTCAGTATTCCAGCATCTGTATATCTGTAAGGCTGCCTCGATACCCGGGACATTTTGTGGTATTTCAGTATAAGTCTGCCGTAAATTGATCGGATGAACCACCTCACTGTCTCCTTCCTTCCAAATCGTATGTAGACGGTACACCCTGCCGGTATCTGAAAAATGACGGTCGTAGCTCCATTCATGCAATATGAAAGTAGCCAGAAGAATCGTTGTTGCCAGCCCGATGGATAACCCGATAACATTGGTTGCCAGGGTAGCTTTGTTTTTTCCGGCTAACTGAAATAGATTTATGATTTTTCGTATCATTTTACCTAAATTTTAATATTCAGCCATTACTTTTTTGTGAGTCATAATTCCTGCCATCCCGAATATCCACCAGTTTAGTTCCGTCCGGCAGGCAAAATTACAGGCCACCGATACATGGCAATAAAAAATCATAACATCACCTCCATCTCTCTTTTCATGCTCTCGGTAACTATTTTGCCATCAAACAGATTAACTATCCTGTGTGCAAATTCCGAATCATGCTGGGAGTGGGTCACCATAATGATGGTTGTTCCTTCCCTGTTGAGTTCCGTAAGCAGGTTCATAACTTCCAGGCCATTCTTCGAATCGAGGTTTCCGGTAGGCTCGTCGGCAAGAATAAGCTTAGGGTTCGTAACTACCGCCCTTGCAATGGCGACCCTCTGCTGCTGTCCACCGGAAAGCTGCTGTGGATAATGGTTACCGCGGTGGCCGATTCTCATCCTTTCCAGCACGCTGTTTACCATCTCCTTACGTTTCTGCCTCCCTATTTTCAGATAAACCAGGGGAAGTTCAACGTTTTCCCTGACATTGATCTCATCAATCAAATTGAAACTCTGAAAAACAAATCCGATATTACCCTTGCGAAGGTCTGTGCGACTACTTTCGCTCAGCCGACCTGCTTCACGGCCATCGAAAAAATACTGACCGGATGTCGGGTTGTCAAGCATTCCGACAATATTGAGCAGGGTGGATTTCCCGCATCCTGAGGGCCCCATCACGGCGACAAATTCTCCCTTTTTAACAGACAGATCAACAGCATTGAGGGCCAGGGTCTCCACCTCGTCTGTTTGGAAGATTTTATTTAATGCAACAGTTTTAATCATCATTAAAAATATATTTAAGAATTCCTTCTTTCAATCCAGGTTTGTAACCTGCGTATGCCAATTAAATGCCATAAGCACCAACATCCTGTTTACCTGATGTTTACTGTTACACCTAAAATACTATAGTGTCAAAAAAAAAGACACATCCATGACAAATATTTTGACACTTATTTGGATCAGAACCTCCGAAGACATAAATTTGAATTATATTAGGGATATTCGCAAAATAGAGTACTTTTAAAAAATGGCCTGAAATCAACTTTTTAAATCATGCAAAGAGGCAATATACTGATAGTTGATGACAGCAAAAATGTACTGCTGGCACTGGAGATGTTCCTGGCACCTGAATTTAACCTGGTTACCTGCCTTTCCAATCCAAACCTGATCCTGGCTGAACTAAAGAAAGAATCGTATCACCTGGTATTGCTGGATATGAACTTCAGGGCGGGTGTAAATACAGGTAATGAAGGTTTGTACTGGCTGGGAAGGATCCGGGAAGAACTGCCCGATATCTCGGTAGTGCCGATAACCGCATACGGGGATGTAGAGCTGGCAGTAAAGGCACTTAAGGCGGGTGCAACTGATTTTGTGCTGAAGCCCTGGGACAATGCCAGGCTGCTTGCAACAGTCATATCGGCCGTTAAGCTTGGTATATCAAGGGGAGAGATCAAGGGGCTCCGACAAAAGGAACGGGAGCTGATAAACAGCATTAACAGTTCCGAAAAGAAAATCATCGGCAGTTCGCCTGAGATAGAGAGTGTGATGCGGACCGTGGAAAAGGTGGCAAAAACCGATACCAGCATATTGATTACAGGCGAGAACGGAACAGGTAAGGAACTGATTGCTAAAAGAATACATGATCTTTCCGACCGCCGTGAAGAGCTGATGGTTACCGTCGACATGGGAGCTGTAACAGAAACCCTTTTTGAAAGCGAGCTGTTTGGACACGTAAAAGGTGCATTTACCGATGCAAGGGAACACCGCACTGGAAAATTTGAGCTTGCCAGCGGCGGGACCTTGTTCCTTGATGAAATTGCAAACCTTCCACAGGGATCGCAGGCAAAACTGCTGTCAGCACTTCAGAACAGGCAGATAACCAGGGTAGGTTCAAATATTCCCCTGCAAATAGATATACGGCTGATAAGCGCCACCAACAGAGACCTGACCGAAATGGCAGGGAAGGGTGGATTCAGGGAGGACCTGTTGTACAGGATAAACACAATACTCATAGAAGTACCTCCACTGCGTAACAGGAAAACGGACATTCCTTTACTTGCCGGGTATTTCCTGAAGAAATATTCTGAAAAATACCAGAAAAACCATCTGGAGATAAGTCCCAAAGCAATGGAAAAAATGATGGATTACCGTTGGCCTGGCAATATAAGGGAGCTCGAGCATTCTATTGAAAAAGCAGTAATTCTCAGCGAAACAGAAATACTGAGAGTTACTGACCTGTTCCATGGTTACGCAGAGTTTGAAAAGCAGGAGGTAATGCCTGTTAAGCTGGAAGAGATGGAGAAAAAAATGATAATCCGGGCCATCGTCAAGAATATGGGTAATATCAAGGCTGCTGCAAGCCAGCTGGGAATTACCCGCCAGACCCTTTACAATAAAATGAAAAAATACAATATCGAATGACAGGGTCATTCAGGGCAAATGTGATAATCCGTATAATGCTGCTGTCAGCCGCGTCTGTAGCGACAGGAGTAGCAATCGCCGGCAGGGAACCTCTCCACATAAACATTACCCTGGCAACAATTATTGTAATATTTGCTGTAAACCTGTTCTGGTACATTAACAAGGTGAACAGGAAAATCGCCTATTTTTTTGATGCGGTCAGAAACAGGGATCACAGTCTGACATTTCCCGATCATGGCGGAGATAAAATTCTGGCCAGACTTGGCAGCAACCTTGACCGGATCAATGAGCTTATACAGGAAATACATATTGAAAACCGTCGCCAGGAGCAATACTTCGGCGCACTGATCGAAAATGTCAGCACAGGGATACTGTCATTCAGCAATGATGGCTTTGTAATACATGCAAACAGTAGTCTCAGGAAACTACTTGGCTTGAAACAGCTTACCCATATCCGGCAACTTGAAAGGGTAGATCCTTCCCTGGCCGGCAGCATCGCAGGGATCGGACAAAACGATGAGAAACTGGTTACATTCAAAGGCCGGGAGGGAGTAATAACCCTGCTGGTGAAATCAGGAGCTTTCCGGAGCAGGGGTGAGACCCTTACGCTGGTCTCCATGCAAGATATCCGAAGGGAACTTGATGAGAAAGAACTGGACTCATGGCTGAAGCTTATCAGGGTGCTAACCCACGAAATAATGAATTCTATCGCTCCGGTTACCTCTCTTTCCGAAAATCTTTGCAACTCCTACATCCGCGAAGGCAAAGCAATCTCAGCTTCAGATGTTAATGATAAACTGGTTGATATAACTATCAGGGGACTGACTGTTATAAGGGAACAGGGGCAGGGCCTCACCCGGTTTGTTGATTCCTACAGGAAGCTTACCAGGCTGCCCAAACCGGAAAGATCGGATGTACCGGTAAAAGACCTGTTCGAAAAGACCGCCCTGCTGTGCGCACCCTACACTGAAGGTGGTGGCATCAATATATCATACAGACTCGAAGATCCAGATATCAAGGCAAACCTGGATGAAAATCAGATATCACAGGTACTTGTCAACCTTCTCAAAAACGCCGCCGAGGCCCTGGAGAAATCTTCAAAGGCCGGAGGTTCAATAACCATGGAATGCAAAAGAAACAATACCGGCCAGGTTGAAATTTCAGTCATAGATGATGGTCCGGGAATACCCCCGGAAAATATAGAGGATATATTCGTGCCTTTTTTCACTACCCGGGAGAACGGAAGTGGTATCGGCCTCAGCGTTTCGCGCCAGATGATGAGGCTTCACAATGGCAGCCTGAGGGTCGTTTCCTTCCCCGGAAGGGAAACCAGGTTTACCATGACCTTTGGCGGTTAGTTTTTGATCCCGATATTGGACAGGGTGAGTTAACACCGGAAATTACCTTTCCGGAGCTCTTTTATATCTTACCGGTGACTCAGGTTCCGGAAGGATCTCAACAGGATTTTCCTGCAGAAGGCGAAGAGCTTCTTCAACTGCCCTTTCAAGCTGAGGATCCTGTCCTTTAATAACTTTTTCCGGTATCATTTCCACTTCAATATCAGGAGCAACACCTTTGTTTTCAACAGCCCACTGACCTTCCGTATCATAAAAGCCGCCTCTGGGAGGAACCATTACACCTCCGTCTATCAACTGGGGGTAATCCCATATCCCGACCAGTCCGCCCCAGGTTGTAGTACCAACCAGGGGACCGATATCCAGAAATCTGAACATGTAAGGCAACAGGTCACCGCCTGATCCTGCATGCTCATTTATGATCATTACCTTGGGGCCCCAGATGCCTGCCCCCGGCGAAGTAAAAGGAAGATCGGGATTGATGCGGTTGTTAAAGAAGCCGTGCAATCTGCGTCCCATTATATCAACCATGTAATCGGCAGCT
>PWPZ01000220.1 GCA_003556985.1 Bacteroidota bacterium | reverse complement strand
CGCAAGAGTCTTTTCCCTGAAAAGATGATAAACAGTTTAAAAAGGGAGGTTAGCCGGAAATACTGCATTTCCGTTGAAGAGGCCCGGTATTTCGTTTTTACGGGTGATATCTCCAATTATGCCTACAGGTATGAAGATGAGAAGATCAGTGTGCTTTATAAAAACGGAATGCTTGCCGATATTTCCGAGGCATCCGATATACTGGATCTTTCTGTATTATCAAAAACCGTAAAAAAGTATTTTCTTTGCTGCCCCAAAGATATTGAAATCAATTCTGATTAATAGGACTAAAATAATATATACCATTATGGACTTTTCGGCACGGCAAATAGCTGATTTTCTTAAAGGAGAGGTAGAAGGCGATCCTGATGCAACAGTGAGGGATATTTCCAGGATAGAAGAAGGAAAGGCCGGGACCCTCGCCTTTCTTGCCAATCCCAAATATGAAAAACACCTTTATACCACAGGCGCAACCATTGTGCTTGTTAACATGGATTTTAAGCCCTCGAAACCGGTTAGCTGCACCCTGGTCAGGGTAGAAGATGCCTACCAGGCAATTGCCAGTCTGCTGGAACTCAAGGAGCAAATGAAGCCGGTGCCTTCGGGCATTGATGCAAAAGCTCATATTGATCCTTCGGTAAAAACAGGCAAAAATGTTTATGTGGGTCAGTTTTCGGTTATTTCAGCCGGTTCAGTTATTGGTGACGGCGTATTGATTCACCCTCAGGTCTTTATCGGGGAAAATGTTGTTATCGGCGCAAATACCGTACTCCGCGCCGGTGTTAAGATCTACGGCGACTGCAGGATAGGGGAGGAGTGTCATATTCATTCCGGGGTTGTTATCGGAAGCGACGGATTTGGTTTTGCACCTCAATCCGATAAAAATTATAAGAAAATCCCCCAGGTGGGAAATGTTGTAATTGAAGATCGGGTGGAAATAGGCGCCAATACCACGATAGACCGGGCTATGATGGGATCCACAATTATACGGAGAGGAGTCAAGCTTGATAATCTAATTCAGGTTGCCCATAATGTGGAAATTGGTGAAAATACGGTAATTGCCGCACAATCAGGTATAGCAGGATCGACTAAGGTTGGTGCCAATTGTATGGTTGGCGGACAGGTTGGGATCATAGGGCATCTGAATATAGCTGAAGGGGTCAGGATAGCCGCCCAATCGGGTGTCGGGATAAGTGTGGATGAAAAAAATGCCGTTATTCAGGGTTCACCTGCATTTATGTATGGGAAATACCAGAGATCGTATGTTGTTTTTAAAAAGCTTCCCGAACTTTACCAGAAGCTTGCGCAACTGGAAAAAGAAATTGACGACTTAAAAGGAGGCCGGTAAAAGGATTTGAAATATTTGCAGATCAGGGTTAATGAGTTGAACATATGCAGAAAACAATTTAAACAAACTAATGAAATTTTGTATATTGCACCATTTTTATTCTGAACTTAAATAAAGCAAGGGAATCAATTTTATAACAATGTAATGTCAAAAAAGCAAAAAACTATAAAAAAAGCCGTTACACTTAGCGGTAAAGGGTTGCATACCGGATTGCAGGTAGATGTCACATTTAAACCCGCTCCGGCAAATCATGGATATGTGTTTAAAAGAACAGATCTTGAAAATCAACCTCTCATTCGTGCTCGTGCTGAAAATGTAACGGACACCTCACGGGGAACTACAATCTCTGAAAACGGTGCAAGAATAGGCACCATAGAACATCTGATGGCGGCTTTGTACGGGCAGGAAATTGATAATGTCCTTATGGAAATAAACGGTCCGGAAGCTCCTATTATAGACGGCAGTTCAAAATTTGTGGTGAAAGCCCTCAAGGAAGCAGGATTGGTTGATCAGCAAGAGGATAAGAATTATTACGAGATAACCGAGAAAATATCCTATACCGATCCCGATAAACAGATAGAAATTACCATTTTCCCGGATGACAGGTTCTCAGCCCATGTAATGATTGATTACGATTCCAGGGTGCTCGGCAACCAGTACGCTACTCTTGATGACCTGCACAATTTTGAGCATGAGGTTGCTCCCTGCCGCACATTCGTATTTTTTCATGAGCTGGAATTCCTTCTTAAAAACGATCTTATCAAGGGAGGGGATCTGGAAAATGCCATTGTGATACTTGAACACGAAGTGCCCCAGGAAGAGCTTGACCGCATAGCCGATCTTTTTAATAAGCCCCGGGTTAAAAGGAATTCGGAAGGGGTTATGAACAATCTGGAACTGTATTTTATTAATGAACCTGCCCGCCACAAATTACTTGATCTAATAGGCGATCTTGCCCTGATAGGGCGTCCTGTCAAGGGGAGGGTGGTTGCCACCCGTCCGGGCCATTATGCCAATAACCTGTTTGCAAGAAAAATCAGCAGTATTATTAAACAGGAGGAAACCAAAAGCTATCTTCCCGAATATGACCTGACGAAAACGCCGGTATTAAATGTAAGGCAGATCATGGACCTGCTTCCCCACCGTCCGCCGTTCCTTCTGGTTGACAAAATTGTTGCCATGACGGAAACCGCAATTATTGGTGTTAAGAATGTGACAATGAACGAAGGTTTTTTTGTCGGGCACTTTCCTAATGAACCAATTATGCCCGGTGTTTTGCAGGTAGAAGCAATGGCCCAGGTAGGAGGAATACTGGTACTTAGTTCGGTGCCGGATCCCGAAAACTATGCAACATATTTTTTAAAGATTGACAAAGTTAAATTTAAACGTAAGGTTGTGCCCGGTGACACGATTGTTTTCAAGCTGGAATATCTTGCTCCTCTGCGCAGGGGAATTGTTTATATGCGTGGTCAGGCTTTTGTCGGAGATGAATTGACCATGGAAGGGGAGATGATGGCACAAATCGCAAAAAACAAATAAAATCAAATTAAGGCCTTCTCATTAATCATCCATGATAGTATTTTCAATATTTTCGCAAAATACAATGAAAATGTTGTCATGGTAAGATCTATCAGGCCAACTAATTAAATCAAGTATTTACTGATGGAACAGTCACTAAATATTATTCATCCTGAAGCAAAAATTGGAAAAGATGTCGTAGTTGAAGCTTTTTCAACAATATCGGCCGATGTAGTAATCGGTGACGGTACCTGGATTGGTCCCAATGTAACAATAATGGACGGTGCGCGGATAGGCAAAAATTGCAAAATTTTTCCCGGGGCCGTTGTGTCGGGAATTCCTCAGGACCTGAAATTCAAAGGAGAAAAAACCATTGCCGAGATCGGTGATAACACCATAATACGCGAATGCGTTACCGTTAACCGTGGCACCGCTTCCAAAGGAAAAACAGTCGTGGGGAGCAACACCATGCTTATGGCCTATGTGCATGTAGCGCATGACTGTCATATTGGTAATAATTGTATTCTGGTAAACAGTGTCGGACTTGCAGGTGAAATTGAGGTAGGCGATTTTGCCATAATAGGAGGAATGTCTGCGGTTCACCAGTTTTGCAGGATAGGAGCCCATAGCATGGTGGGAGGGGCATCAAGGGTCAGGAAGGATATCCCTCCATATGTTCTTGCTTCCCGGGATCCGCTGCAGTATGTTGGGGTTAATGCAATAGGCTTGCGTAGAAGGAATTTTTCTGCCCAAACCATTTCAATGATCCAGGAAATTTTCAGGCTCCTTTACTCCAAGGGGCTTAATACTTCACAGTCTTTGGAGAAAATACTGAACGATTTTCCCCCGGAACCTGAAAGGGATCTTATTTTAGACTTCGTAAGATCATCCTCGAGAGGCATTATAAGAGGATATAATAACGGACAGGAGAAAGGCGGCGAGGAGGATTTTTAGTTTAACTTAAAAACCCGGATCCTTTGGTGGTAGTTATTTTTTGGCTGGGCTTTGCCTATGAGGTTGCGTTCGTTCTAAATCCCGGCTCACTCCACCTTTTTTTATTTGTGGGGCTTTTTGTTGTAAGTATCCCAGCCCTGTGCCTTCAAGGGAATGAATGACCCGTCGCCGGTTATAAGGTTTTGTCCGTCTTCCCTGTCGGTAATATGTCCGATTGTCTTAATTTGTTTATTGTCTTTCACCTTGACAAACTCTCCCGGAGATATTGTAAAAACAAGCTCGTAATCTTCACCTCCGTTCAATGCTGCAACCAGTGGGGTTAAATTGAATTCTGCCGCAAGTTTTTCCGTTTCCCGGTCAACTGGTATATGATCTGCAAAAAGCTTGCATCCTTTATCTGAACTGTTGCAGATATGCAGTACTTCCGACGAAAGTCCGTCTGAAATATCAATCATTGCTGTGGGCCTGACATTATTTGTCATGAAAAATTCTATTATATCGGCTCTTGCCTCCGGTTTAAGCTGCCTTTGAAGCGGGTAATCATATCCCTCCAGTCTGGGTTGTATCTCAGGATTTTCCATGAATATTTTCTTTTCCCTTTCAAGAAGCTGCAGCCCAAGGTATGCCGCTCCAAGGTCTCCGGTAACGCAAATAAGATCATTTTTCTTTGCCCCGCTCCGGTACACGATTCTATCGTTGTCTCCTTCACCAATGACCGTTATCCCAAGACACAGCCCTGTCAGTGATGAGCTGGTATCGCCCCCGGCCAGATCGACATTGTATTTGTCGCAGGCGAGTTTAATACCTGTATACAAATTCTCGATCTTCTTAAGGGGGAATTTTGCCGAAAAGGCCAGAGAGACCAGTATTTGCTTTGGTATGCCAT
>PWPZ01000230.1 GCA_003556985.1 Bacteroidota bacterium | reverse complement strand
TACCGTATTCAGCCAGACTGCCGGGGGCAGAATCTTTTATACCCCGGGAAACTATTCTATTTCCGGGGCAGCCTATCTGCAGTCAGGCAGGGATCGGCAAAACAGAAAGGGTTTATATTCCCGGATGAACTGCCTCGGTCCTGAAAAGGTGGTTTTATATGATTATGAACTTAACTATTATAACACTAAATCAATTATTATGGAAAAGAAAGAATTCGCCAAAGACCAAATATTCCGTTTCGATGAAAAAATCAATTACTCTGATGGAGCAATAGTAAGCATGAATGTGCTTAAACGCGATACGGGAAATATTTCCCTTTTTGCTTTCGATAAGGGTGAGGGTCTCAGTGAACATACGGCCCCGTTCGATGCAATGGTGCAAATTGTTGACGGAAAGGCTGAAATTACGGTGGGAGAGAATAAACATATTCTGGAAAAAGGCGATTCTATAATAATGCCTGCTAATATTCCACACGCCCTCAAAGCCATTGAAAAATACAAAATGGTTCTGACAATGATAAAGGAACCAAAGTAATTTTCGTGAAGCGTTACAACTGAACTGCCGGTGCCCTGTCAGAACGGGCATCACGGCCATTATCCAAACGTCATGCTGCGGCCAAAAATCCTTCGATTGGCCCTATACGTCCGTCATGCTGCGGCCAAAAATCCTTCGATTGGCCCTATACGTCCGTCATACTGCGGCCGTTCATATTCCTATTAATCATTCCGGGGTGAGACATCCGGCCTGTGCGCGGACTGGTCTGCTGGTGTCCAATCCCTGCAAACATTGGGATTAGATTAATTTCAAATTAGCGGCAATGCTTGTTTTAATAGCAGGGATTAAATATATTTGATATAAACCAACAATTCCCCGTCGGTATGAGACGTATTCTGAAAGCACTGGAACCTCCCCGGGCGTGGAAACCTGCAGTTGTTATACTTTTGGGGGTTCTTGCAGGTATATTGATACTAATAATTCATGCTTCAGAGGCTCACTCATACTTGTCAGATGAGCCTGAAACCTGTATCAACTGCCATGTTATGTATCCGCATTATGCCTCATGGGCAAAAAGCAGTCACCGGGAAACAGCCACCTGCCAGGAATGCCATATGCCCCAGGATAATTTTGTGAGGCAGTATTATGTAAAAGCAACCGATGGCTTGAGGCATGCCCGTGTATTCACCATGCGGAACGAGCCGCAGGTTCTGAAAATAGAGCGAAGGGGAATTGCAGTGGTCCAGGAAAATTGCATCCGCTGCCATCAGGATCTTGTGGAAATGACCAGGCTTGTAGAATTCACCGGTCACATCCACCCCGAAGATGAAAGAACCCGTTGCTGGGACTGCCACCGGCAAGTGCCCCACGGAATGGTCAGGAGCCTGTCTTCCGCACCGTTCTCCCTGGTGCCCCGCCTGCCGTCGATACTGCCCGAATGGCTGCGACGATTAATGAGTGACGGAACAAATTAATTATTAACCCCTAAAACTCCAATATGGTAACTATTAATAAAATTCATCAAAATGGCATCAATAAAAGAGATCTCCGAAAAAAAACCCTGGTTTAACTGGCTGCTCTTTTTTGGCACCCTGATCATTGTTTTTATTGCCGGACTGTTTGCTGCTTCGATAGTTGAAAGAAGAACCGAAGCACAGCTTTATTTTCAGATGGCGGAGCCCCTGCCGGAGTTCGAACCCAGAAATGAGGTGTGGGGACAGAATTTCCCGAGACAGTACGAATCGTACAGGCAAACTCTTGACACCACTTTCGAAAGCAAGTATTACGGTTCGGTTATGATAGACTACCTGGATAAATATCCCGAAATGGTCATTATGTGGGCAGGCTATGCCTTTGCCCGGGATTACAACCAGGGAAGGGGCCACTATTACTCTGTTGAAGACGTCCATAATACACTTCGAACGGTACAGGCCCAGCCGGCTACCTGCTGGACATGCAAGAGCACCGATGTACCCAGGATGATGCATCAGATCGGAGCTGAAGATTTTTACAGCAGCTCCTGGAGTGATATGGGAAGCGAAATAGTTAATCCTATAGGATGCCAGGATTGCCATGACCCTGAAACCATGAACCTCAGGATCACAAGGCCCGCCCTTGCAGAAGCATTTGAGCGGCAGGGCAGGAATATCGAAAATGCCACGCACCAGGAAATGCGCTCCCTGGTTTGTGCCCAGTGTCATGTTGAATACTATTTTGGCGAGAATAATTATCTGGTTTTCCCCTGGGACGAAGGTTTCAGTGCCGTCGACATAGAATATTATTTTGACAGCCTTGAGTTTACCGACTGGACTCACGCCCTCAGCAGAGCCCCGATGCTGAAAGCCCAGCATCCGGATTATGAGCATTATAAAACGGGCGTTCATGCCGACCGGGGAGTGGCATGCGCCGATTGCCACATGCCGTATAAGCGGGAGGGTGGACTCAAATTTACCGACCACCACCTGCAAAGTCCCCTCAATAATATAGAAGGTTCATGCCAGGTTTGTCACCGGGAGAGTGAAGAAAAACTCAGGCAAAATGTGTATGACAGGCAGGAAAAGGTGAGCGAGCTGCGCAGAATAACAGAAAGGCATCTGGCAAGGCTCCATCTGGAAGCAAAAGCTGCATGGGATGCCGGTGCAACGGAAGAAGACATGGCAGAGGTACTGCAGCTTATCCGGCATTCGCAATGGCGATGGGACTGGGTGGCTGCCGCCAACAGCATGGGATTCCATTCTCCCAACGAATCGCTCAGAACTCTTGCCACGGCAATTGATAAAGCTCAGGAGGCAAGGGTCTACCTTACACGTGTGTTCAACAAATACGGAGTTACCCAGCCCATTGAGCTGCCCGACTACTCAACCAAAGAAAAAGCCCAGCAGGTTGTTGGCCTGGATATGGACGCTATTGTGGCACAAAAGGAACAGTTTCTCAACAATGTTGTCCCCAAATGGCTGGAAGAGGCCCGGCAAAGGGAAGGATTGTATTACCATCCCGGCGATTGATGTGCCAGCAATATTAACATGGCACTGCCGGGATACGGAACGTCGGTGTTGATAAATAGGTTTTCCAAAAAGGCTTTTTTGAACCGAAAGGCTTTCCCGGGTCGAAAAAAATTGCTTCCTTAGCCTTCATTAAGTTATAGTTACATACTTTTGATGCGCATAAAGGAAAAAATACAGTCTAATGCTGTATTGTCGCTGACGATGGTTATTATTCTTTACTCGGCTGTTTTAACCATCATTGTTGCCCTGATCCCTCAGAGCCATTGGATGACGATGGCCGCGGGTATTTTTGCAATAACTGCCTCATTTGTCATATCGCTTTTATTCTACAAAACACACATTAAGCCTCTTGAGGGTTCCGGGCAGAAGAAGGAGAAAAGCATCCTTCTGAGAAACCGTGAGCAGTTCCTCCGCTTTATGGATGACATTCCACTCGGGGTATTTATCAAGGATAATCAAAGCAGGGCATTGTATATTAACAATTACATGGATAAGGTGTTTGGCAGGTCGAACTGCATGAGAAAAACACCCTGGAATATTTTTGAAAAAAAGATAGCAGAACGAATAGTTAATGAAGATGCAAGGGTCCTTGCCGGAGAAAATATCGAAGTGGAAGGAATCCTGACCGATAAGAACGGGAAAGACAGAATTTATATGACCCATAAATTCTGTCTGAAGGATGGAGAAAGAAAACTTATCGGCGGTATTTCTATAGAAATAACCCTTCGTCGGGAAGCCGAGTACAAGCTTAGAATTCTTTCCAGAGCGATCAGAAATTCCCCGGTCTGCGTGCTGATAACCGATTCCCACGGGCATATTGAATATGTCAACCCGGCGTTTGTAAATGCCAGCGGATACAGCTTTGCAGAGGTAATGGGGGAAAACATGAATATAATAAATTCCGGATATCATCCGGAATCCTTTTTCAGGGATATGTGGGAGACGATATCCTGCGGAAGTGACTGGCAGGGGGAAATCCTCAACAAAAGAAAAGACGGGATCAGGCAATGGGAATTTGTAACTATTTCCTCAATTAAAAACAGGAATGATGAAATTACTCATTACGTTGCGATAAAAGATGATATAAGCAAGCGCAAACAGGTTGAGGAAGCCCTCAGAAATGCCAAGGAGAAGGCTGAGGAAAACGACCGGCTGAAATCGGCCTTCCTGGCAAACATGTCGCATGAAATAAGAACCCCAATGAATGCAATAGTAGGGCTTTCAGGGTTACTGTCGGATCCTGAACTTTCCCCCGGGGAAAAAGTGACTTATTCTTCGGTAATCAAAGAAAATTCAGACCACCTTCTCCAGCTTGTTGATGACATTATTGATATATCAAAGATTGAAGCCGGCGAAATATCAGTACGTACCTCTGAGTGCAGCATAAACGAGCTGATGACCGATATATATAACACATTCCGCCTTCAGGCAGAAGAAAAGAAAAACATACGGTTTATACTCAACAGGGAGGCATTTGCCAGCGAAATAATTACCGTCACCGATGGCCGCAGGCTCAGGCAGGTAATCACCAACCTTATTGGCAATGCACTGAAATTTACTGAAAAAGGGGTTGTTGAATTTGGCTACCGTCTGGAAAAAGAAAACGAAATACTTTTTTATGTATCAGATACGGGACCGGGTATCCCCAAAAATAAGCATGAGATAATTTTTGACCGCTTCAGACAGGTTGACGACTCCTATACGAAAAGCTACAGGGGGGCGGGCCTGGGACTTT
>PWPZ01000026.1 GCA_003556985.1 Bacteroidota bacterium | reverse complement strand
CATGAAGGAATCACTTATAAGCAGTTTGCAGAATCCTCTTGTTAAGCAAGTGGTAAAACTTCAGCAAAAAGCCAGCGAAAGAAAACAAAATAATCAATTTGTTGCTGAGGGTGTCAGAGAGATATCACTGGCCATACAAGCGGGTATTGAACCGGAGTTATTATGTATTTGTCCCGATATTTTTTCACCTGATAAATCATATCCCCTTAACACAGAAATTTTAACGCAACAAATCAGGTATGTATCAGCGGGGGTTTACAATAAAATGGCCTACCGTGAAAATGTTGAAGGAGTTCTGATGGTTGCACAGAAATATCAGCTGCCACTCGAAAAAGTCAAACTAACTGATAGACCACTTATTATCGTGCTTGAATCAGTTGAGAAACCAGGTAACCTGGGGGCTGTTTTGCGCACTGCTGATGCTGTAAATGCTGATGCTGTAGTTATATGTGATCACCAGACAGACATTTTTAATCCCAACGTAATTCGTTCCAGTCTGGGTTGTGTTTTTACCAGACAAATAGCACTTTGCAAATCGGATGAGTTCATTAACTGGGCTTCTCAAAAGCATATTAAAACCCTTTTGGCTTCCGTTCAGGCCCGGGAATATTATTTTGAGAGAGATATGACAGAGGGGGTAGCGTTAGTTTTTGGCACCGAGGCCCGGGGATTGTCAAAAATATGGTATAATCATGCGCATGAGAAAGTAAGAATCCCTATGCAGGGAAAAATTGACTCACTTAATGTATCAGCTTCAGCAGCTGTAATAGTTTTTGAGGCTCAAAGACAACGAATCTCAGGAAAATGATATAGGAGTTTTTTATTCTAAAGCCTTTTATTTTTTATGTCTTTCATCTTTACGTCTTTTCAGTTCTTTTTTGATCAGGAAAAGTTCGCGTCCGGTTTGTCCGGCAACAGAGGTATTCTCCTCTGCCCGTCTTATGAGGTAGGGCATTACCAGTCTGATAGGTCCATAGGGCAAATATTTGCTGACATTGTATCCCGCTTTTGCCAGATTATAACTGATATGATCGCTCATACCCATAAGCTGCGAGAAATGAATTTTTTTATGGGCAGGTGCCAGTTCGTTTTCCTCCATAAACTCAACAGCTTCGTGGCAGCTTATTTCATTATGAGTACCAATGCATAGTGCAATGTTGCCAATGTTTTCGAGACAAAACCTGGTAGCATTATTAAATGCACCATCGGTAGCATCTTTATCCGGGTGAATAGGTGAAGCATATGAAAGTTTCTGAGCTCTCTCACGCTCTTTTTCCATGTAAGCACCCCTTACAAGCTTAAAGGCCGGGTAATATCTTTTTTTTCTTGCTTTCTCATGGATCTTCTTCAGATAAAAAAGTTTATCAATGCGGTACATCTGTAATGTATGATAAACCACATGCGATTCTTTATTATATTTCTCCATGAGGTTTTCCACTATTTCATCAACTGCATCCTGAATCCAGGATTCCTCTGCATCTATCATTACCGGAATACCAGCATCTTTTGCGGCAGCGCAAATATCATCGGCTCTCTTTTTAACCCTTTCATATTCGTCAAGCTCTTTTTTGTTCAGGTTTTCATCAGTCCCATATTTTTCAAGTAAGGCAAACCTGGCAATGCCGGAAAATTTAAAAACAGCAAACCCGATACCACTGTTTAATCGACTTAACTCAATGGTAGCAAGTATCCTGTCGCGGGCTTCATCAAATTCTTTCTCTGACTGGGCTCCTTCAGCGGCATAATCCAAAACAGCTTTTATTCCCGAATCAGAAAACTTATCCAGTGTTTCTTTGCACTCTTCAATGGTTTCTCCTCCGCAGAAGTGTTTAAAAACTGTAGACTTCAATACCCAACGCAGCGGCAAACGGATACGGTTTGCAATATTAAGCAATAAGGAACCCACTCTGACAATCCCTGGATTTTTAACCATAATAAACAGCCACCATGCCTTTCTAAGCTCAGCTGTGGTTTTACTGACAAAAGCTACACGGGTATCATCGAATGAAATCATTTAATGAAGTTTTTAAAATTTTTTTGAAGTAATAGCAGAAAAATATCTAATGCGATCAGGGTTTATCAATGATGCCAAACGGATCGAAGAATGAACTGAGCATAGATTCGTCATCATCATCATACTCGGGGTTGGGGATAACGGTCAGCACCGGAATATCAGCCTTGTCGATAATTTGTTCGGCATCATTGCGCCCTGTAACAAGATTAAACCTGCCGCTTTGTTCTGCTACAATCATAATCAAATCGGCATCTATTTCACGTGAGTATCTTAAAACTTCATCATCGAGATCGGCCCCGGATCTAACAATTACCTCAGCCTTTACTTTAACACCAGCCTTTTCCACAAAATCCATTACATTTTTAAGCAAAGCTTCTTTTTTGATCTTATAAACACTGCTTTTGGAGCGAAGTATACCAATTATATGGATGGTTGAACCAAAATACTTTGCAAATTTAATGGCTTGGTTAATCTTATGTGCAGTTTCGACGTTAAAGCTTATGGGAATTACAATATTATTATATCCTACATGATGGTGTTTCTTTTTAACAACCATTACCGGTACTTTAGAGCTGCAAATAACCTTGTAAGCATAACTGCCCACAATATGCTGTACTCCCTGTTTTCCATGTATACCCAATACAATAAATTCAGCATTTATTTTACTGGCTGTTGCACTTATCTCATCAAAAATACTTCCTTCAGCAATTTTATAACTAATATCAATTCCGGTTCTGCTTTGATTGGAAAGAGCAATTTTTTTCATTTTATCAAGAATCAGGTCCCTGTATTCAGATGATGTTTTTTTACCTACTATGTGCAGGAGACAGACTTTATGATCAAAAAGTTTTGCAATTTCTATGGCATGATCCAGGGCACAGTCTGCAACCGGTGTAAAATCTGTGGGAACCAGAATAATATCTCTTTCAGTTGTCGTCATAAATAGAATATTTGAATATTTTAAAAAATAAATGAAAATATTGCTTCATTTATTATAACCAATGTCGCAAAAATAAATCTTTTTAATAAAACCCTTAAATAAATAATTCTCTGATGACGGGTAACTTTAAAATGCATTTTACTAATCATCTGTTAAATCCTCAACAGTTTTCTTTTTGATCAAGCCCAGCGGATCTACCATAGAAGTTACAACTCCGGGTTTAAACTCAGCAGTGGGAATAATGCTGAGAACCGGTATTGATGAGTTAAAAATTATTTCCTGTGCATTTGAGCCAATATAATAATTAACAAAACTTTTCTTTTGTTGTGTCATAATTATTATCAGATCAGCGTCAATTTCCCGGCTGTAGGATATTACCAGGTCCGAAACGGTTTCATCTTTCGTAAAAAGGCTTTCGGTATGACAACTAATGCCGTTTTTACGAATAGCATTCTTCACCTGATTAAGCTGCACTTGTTTAAGAAGCTTTGCGACTTTATTATGGTTGGTTGCAATTGAAAGCACGTATATTTTGGCTCCAAAATAACCTCCAAACTCAATAGCTTTCTGAACCTGTTTTTTGGTTTGCCGGGTAAAATCAAGGGGCAATAATATCCTGGAAAACTTTCCCGAGACTTTGTTTTTTTTCTTAATTGTAATTACAGGGCACTCCGCTTCCTTCACAACATTCATAGTATTACTTCCAATATACTTATTTCGTTTGGTTACTGAAGAAATACTGTTTTTACCCATTACTATCATTATCACACCCTGGTCAATGGCCGTTTCAATGATTTTATCATAAGGTTTTCCCTTTTCGATTATCACACTTGTTTTAACAGATGCTTTGGTTGAAACAGATTGGGCAAGTTTTTCAAGTTCATCAAATTTCTCTCTTGCTTCCTGTATGATTTTCTTCACGTAATCATCAGGTGAGCGTAATTTTCCAAACACATTGGATACCTCAATCACATAAAGAAGAATAAGGTCAGCCTCGAACAATCGCGCTATCTCAAAGGAATGCTCAAGGGCATTGAGTGATTGTTCTTCAAAGTCAATAGCTACAAGGATCTTATTTCTGCCTGTCTTCATATTGCATAAAATTACATTTGAAAAATGTGAGGCTATCTAACATGACTTTATTTATTGGGAAAAGTACACAAAAAAAACACATTATAAAAGACTAATGATAACTTTTGTTGCAAAAATTTATAAGAGAATAGTGAGTCAGGGGTTACGTTTTAACTAATCCGACCATTTATCCGTCAGATGAGGACTTTTATATTTTTCAAGATATTCAGCAAGGGCATCTAAATTTGGTGCCATGTAATAAAGTTGTCTGAATTTCGATGAAGTAAAATTTTGGGAAAATATATGACTAAAGAAACGTTCAAGATGATCAAAATACCTATTATTATTAAGAAAAATTACTGGTTTATCATGTAGTTGTAATTGCTTGAGTGTTATAACCTCCATAATCTCTTCCAGTGTACCAAAACCACCCGGAAGAGCTACAAAAACATCGGATCTGGCAATCATTGTCATTTTGCGTTCGCTCATATGTTCTGTTAGAATCAGTTCGGTACACTGCTTTTTTTCTATTCCTTTGGCCTGAATATGTCTCGGTATTACCCCAATAACATTTGAATTGCCTTTAAGTACAACGTCGGCAATATGACCCATCAAACCAATATTAGTTCCACCATATACGAGCCCCCAGCCCTTTGATACAATATATTGACCTAAACTGGCAGCATCATGAAAAAAATGGTCAGCAATATGATTGCTGGATG
>PWPZ01000258.1 GCA_003556985.1 Bacteroidota bacterium | reverse complement strand
CAAAACTGGTATGACGCTTATTGGCTGCATCATACGGGGAAAGTCGCACCAGGCGATGAACTCCCGATTCACTTTTAAGATAGCCGTATGCATACTCACCTGCCAGCTCAAAAGTAACGCTTTTGATCCCCGCTTCGTCACCGGGCTGATAATCCAGCCGGGTAATTTTGTAGCCGTTCTTTTCTCCCCACCGCAGGTACATGCGCATAAGCATTTCCGCCCAATCGAGACTTTCTGTACCTCCGGCACCGGCATTTATTTTCAGGATGGCACCAAGCGCGTCTTCTTCCTGGCTGAGCATATTCCTGAATTCAAGATCTTCTATGAAGGATATTACCTTTTTGTACTGTGTCTCCACATCTTCCTCTGATGCTTCATCCTGGTGATAATAATCATAGAATATCTCAAGCTCGTCAAGGGCCTCCTTTACCCTGGCATATGCACCAGTCCAGCTTTTTACAAGCGAGATTGACTTTAACTGCTTTTCTGCTTCCTTTGGATCATTCCAAAAACCGGGATCGCGGGTTTTTTCTTCTTCCTCTTCTATTTCGACTAATTTCCTGTCAATGTCAAAGATGCCTCCTCAACGCCTCTGTGCGTCTTACAACATCTTTTAGATTATCTGAAGTTATCATTTTTTTTTCTCCTTTAAATTATAATTATAAAACAAAAACCGTACCTAAAGTATAAGAATCGTCCTGCTATGCCTGTAAGGTTAACGGCGCTCCGATGCATGATCAATAAGGTATCAAGGGACCGGAAAATCAACTATCTTCAATAACGATCATGTCGTCAAGAACCTCATTGATCAATTCATATTCGTAACCTTTGCTGCTGGCGTAACTGTGTAATTTGGCTTTCCGTTCCATTTCACCATTGGCCGATATGGATCGCTGCTTTTTAACGAGCTCTGTTTTCAAGGCATCAATGTACTCGTCCTCGTCAATTCTTCTTATTGCATCCTCAATAATGTTTTTGGGAATGTTTTTCCTTGCAAGTTCATGACTGATTTTTATCTTGCCCCATCTGTTATTACGGAATTTCCCGGCTGCAAACATCCTTGCAAATCTCCATTCATCAAGGAATTTCTCATCAATAAGCTTATTGATGATCTTTTCGGTATCGCCCGAATTAATGCCCCAGTCGAACAATTTCTTTCGTATATCATAGCGGCATTTTTCCCCGTCAGCACAGAGTTTTCTGGCCTTACTAAGAGCTTCGTCGTGATTAATTGATTTTTTCAAATGCATTACTTATAAAGTTAGTAGAATAAATTAACTGAGATTAGGATATTCATCTACGGGAATCCAAAACAGCCCTGACCATTCGTGGTTTACCGTTAATATCCTTCCTGATCTCAATATTTGAAAACATAAGTCTGATCAGTAACTCTTCGACCTGGTCAGCCTGATTTTCGTTTATTTCAAAATAAATTTTTCCGCCGGGATTAAGACTTTCCCGGGCAAGGGAGGCTATTGCCCCGTAATATTTTAGTGCCTGCATATCAGGAACAAACAATGCTTCCACAGGCTCAAATTGCAGAACGTTTTTACCTACCAGCGGTTTTTCCGATTCGGTAATATATGGGGGATTGCTTACAATTATATCAAATTTTTCCGATTCCGCAATAACCGGGTTAAAAATATCTTCAGTTATAAACCGGATATCTGCTCCGGCTTTACGGGCATTAAAACTTGCAAGCTCAACAGCCTTTTCAGAGATGTCGGTTGCGGTAACCATTGATAATGGCAGATTCAGTGCCAGGGCTATAGCTATGCATCCACTACCGGTTCCGATATCCAGAACATTTACAGGTATGCTGCTTGTCTCATCAATTATCCATTTCACCAGTTCTTCTGTTTCCTGCCGGGGAATAAGCACATCGGGTGTTACCCTGAGTGTTAATCCGTAAAACCATGCCTGGCCCAAAATATACTGGATGGGCTTATGATGAAGCAATTGATTAATTATCTCTTTTATTTGAAAAAAGAGAGAATTGGATAATTTTGTATTGCGGTTTAAAAGTATATCTGTTTTGTTAAAATTCAAAAGGTTTTCAAAAATAAGTTCCGTAAAAGCCTGAATTTCGCCAGCAGGATAATGTTCTTTCAGCTCGGTTCTTATAAATGATATTGCAATTCCAACAGTTGGTGTATCATGATTCATGTTCCAAAGATTAATATTTTTCAGTAATTACAACGCAAACAAATAAAAAAAATCAATGCCGGGGTATATCAATGATGAAAAATATATGCAGCGATGTATTGAACTGGCATCCCAGGGCATTGGCATGGTAGCACCAAATCCAATGGTAGGTGCGGTACTTGTACGCAACAACATCATTATAGGGGAAGGATTTCACAGCACCTTCGGGCAGGCTCATGCAGAAGTTAACGCGATAAATAACGTAACCAGGCCTGAATTATTAAAAAAGGCAAGCCTTTATGTCAGTCTTGAACCCTGTTCGCACACAGGGAAAACCCCACCCTGCGCAAACCTTATTTTGGAGAAAAAAATTCCCAGGGTGATTATAGGCGTAACCGATCCCAATACCCTTGTTGCAGGTAAAGGAATTAAGCTTCTTAAAAATAATGGCGTAGAGGTAATTTCAGGAGTGCTGGAAAATGAATGTAAAGCCCTGAACAAGCGTTTTTTTACCTGGCATATTAATAAAAGGCCCTATGTAATTCTTAAGTGGGCCCGCTCAGCCGACGGATTTATTGATTTCGAAAGACCGGCAGATGCTCCCATTGGTCCCAACTGGATCACATCCCAAACAGCCCGGATCCTTGTGCATAAATGGAGAGCCGAAGAACAGGCAATCCTTGTCGGCACCAATACTGTGATTAAAGATAATCCCAGGCTTAATATCAGGGACTGGTCAGGAAATAACCCGTTGCGTGTGGTAATAGACCGTGAACTTAAACTGGGAAGTCATTACAATGTTTTTGACAATACCCAGGAGACACTTGTGTTCACCAAAACCCTATTGCCCGGCCATGATACAAAGCCTTTGGATGATATTAAAACAAGATATGCCAGGATCGATTTTGACTCCACGGCAGAGTATCAGATGCTGGAAGTATTATACAGGAAAAATATCCAGTCAGTAATAATTGAAGGAGGGGCCTTTACCCTTAACAGGTTTATCGAAAAAGGCCTGTGGGACGAGGCAAGGATCTTCACCGGGTCAGTATTATTCAAAAAAGGCATCAGGTCGCCTGAAATAGTCGGAAATTCGATTGAAAGCAAAGAGATCGGAAACAGCCTTCTTCAAATAATCTCAAACAGATGAACCGGATGGTTCCGGGAAATCAACGTACTTGTGCAAATTGCATGAAATTGCAGTCTTGCCGACTATACCACGAATAAACAGGAAATGAAGAGCTCATCCTGGCCAAATATTCTTTAACTGAATCTCAAAGTGAGAATCTAATTTGAATCCAGAATCGAGAAGAGCTCATCCAGTCTTGGAGTAAGAATGATCTCGGTCCGCCGGTTCCTGCTCCTTGCCTCGGGCGAATCACTTTCGTCTACCGGCATATATTCGCCCCGGCCACCTGCCATAAGCCTGGTCTGGCAAATGTTTGTATCATCAAGCAAAATACGGACTATGGAAGTTGCCCTCAGTACGCTGAGATCCCAGTTATCCTTCATCCTGGGATTTGGAACAACAGGAACATCATCGGTATGCCCTTCAATAAGGATATTGATATCGGGATTAGCTTCCAGCACTTCCGCCAGTTCATTCAGGGCCTTTACTCCGCCGGGGTTTACAACAGTGCTGCCGGTGGGAAATAATAATCTTTCCTGGAGGGAAACATAAACTTTGCCGTTCCTTTCATAAACGCTAAGCCCCTCGCCTTCAAACCCCCGCAAAGCTGAAGAAATTTTCGTATGCAGGGCATTGACCAGCGAATCCTGCCGGGCAAGGATATTTTCGAGTTCACCCAAACGGGCAATTCTCTCATCAAGATCGGCCGACATCCGTTCCAGGACCTTCTCTTTTTCATTGAGATCCTGTTCCATTTCCTTTAGACGGTCTTCCCTTGCCATAAGATCTTTCTGGGTTTCCTGCAGTTGCTGCAACAAACGGGTTGTTTCCCGGGCACTGCCTTTTAAAAGTGACTCCTGGGCTTCCTGCAAATCATTTAACTGACGTCTTGTCCTTGCCAGTTCATCATTGGCATTCCTTAACCTTAATGCCCTTTGGGTGCTGTCTCTTATAAGTCTCTGTATTTCCTGATCCATAATTGCCAGGGTGGACTCAAGTTCGGTGAGTTTTACGTCCATCCTTTTATTTGCAATTAAGAGTGAATCACGTTCCTGTTCAGCCTGGACCTTATCATTTCTCATTTCCTGGAAATGCTTTGCAGGCACACAGGAAACAGCACCAATTATTATTGCCAGTAAAACAGCTTGTTTGAATGAGTATCTCATCATTAAAATAATATATTTAAAAAAACAAAGTTAATCAATAATACTTTGGTTATTTCCAATAGCCTGGAAAAATAAAAGCGACAGGCAAATTTGGGGTAAAAACGTGAATTCATTTGTGATTATTATTATTTTTGCTGTATGTTTTGAAAATTATCATACAATCATGAACATAACATAACATGCCAGACTACGCTTAACCATTAATAACCCGTCAGATATAAATACTGAACATCTGCTGCAAAAAATTGTATTATATTGTAAATACTTTAAGGATCAAACATCGGCCTTGACATGCGGTCTTTCACACATTCACTAAATTT
>PWPZ01000178.1 GCA_003556985.1 Bacteroidota bacterium | reverse complement strand
GACCCTGCCATAATGGAGTCGGCTCCCGCCGCAATTGCTTTTACTATATCGCCCGAGTACCTTATTCCACCATCGGCTATGACCGGTATGCCCGTATCTTTCAGGGCCCCTGCCACCTCATATACGGCCGTCAGCTGAGGGATTCCAACGCCCGCGATTACCCTGGTAGTGCAGATTGAACCCGGTCCAATGCCCACCTTAACTGCATCGGCACCGGCTTCGGCCATCGCCAGGGCCGCCTCGGCGGTTCCGATGTTTCCTACAACCACATCAACGGCTTCCACCCTTTTTTTGGCCTCGCGGAGCATTTTAAAAACCCCCTTGGTGTGACCGTGGGCCGTATCAATTACTATGGCATCAACTCCGGCTTCCAGAAGTGCCTCCAGTCTTCTTACCGAATCCTTTGCAACGCCGATGGCGGCAGCAACTCTCAGCCGGCCTTTCGGATCCTTGCATGACCATGGATTATCCTTCACCTTGGTAATATCCTTATATGTAAGTAAACCAATAAGCTTGTGGTCTTTATCTACTACAGGCAGCTTTTCAATTTTGTGCTTCTGAAGAAGGTCGGTGGCCTTTTCAATATTGGCCTGGGTGGTAGTAACAACATTATCTTTGGTCATGACCTCGCTTATAAGCTTGTTCATGTTATCCTGGAAGCGAAGATCACGGTTGGTAACTATGCCTATGAGTTTCCGGCTGTTTTCAATAACCGGGATTCCTCCTATCTTGAATTCTTTCATCAGTTTCAGGGCATCTCCAACGGTATTGGTTTTTTCTATGGTTACAGGGTCGTATATCATGCCGCTTTCAGCCCGTTTTACCACCTTTACCTGTGAAGCCTGTTCCTTGATGCTCATATTCTTGTGGATAACGCCTATACCACCCTGCCTGGCCATGGAAATAGCCATGTTGGCCTCGGTAACGGTATCCATTGCAGCTGAGACTATCGGGGCATTTAAGGGGATGTTTCGGGAAAAAAGGGACGAGATATTTACATCTTTGGGCAGTATCTCGGAATATGCCGGGATGAGAAGGACGTCATCAAAGGTCAGTCCTTCACCTTTTATTTTATCGGAAACAAATGACATTTTATGATAATTTTAATTATTTTTAAATTGCGCTAAGTTACGAAAAATAAGTGTATGTAAATGAATTTTACGTTTTTTTGATAATTGGTTTTCCGGCGTTTTTCTGTTTTTAACCGGGTGTAATTTACACACATAACTTGAATATATACAATCAGATACTTACCCGCTACTGGGGATTTTCAGGCTTCAGGCCGGTGCAGGAAGAGATCATAAAATCCGTGGCAGACGGAAAGGATACACTTGCCCTGATGCCCACCGGAGGAGGCAAATCCCTTACATTCCAGGTTCCCTCACTTGCCATGGAAGGGATATGTATAGTAGTGACCCCCCTGATAGCACTGATGAAAGATCAGGTGGAGAATCTGCTAAAGCGGGGTATCAAGGCACAGGCCATTTTCTCCGGCATGACCCGCAGGGAAATTGATGTTTCACTTGATAACTGCGTTTACGGAGAGTATAAATTTCTGTACGTTTCCCCCGAAAGGCTGGGTACTGAAATATTCAGGGAAAGAGTCAGGAAAATGAAGGTAAATCTAATTGCGGTCGATGAGGCCCACTGCATATCACAGTGGGGCTATGATTTCCGCCCGGCATATCTTAAAATCGCCGGATTGAAGGAGCTCCTTCCCGGGGTGCCGGTTCTTGCCCTTACTGCTACTGCCACCCCTGAAGTGGCGGAGGATATACAGAACAAGCTTCTTTTTTCGAAACCGAATGCAATAAGGGCAAGCTTTGAGAGGAAAAACCTCCATTACCTGGTGGATGTCACCGACGACAAACACCGGAGGCTGCTTGACATAACAAGGAAGATACCCGGCAGCGGGATCATTTATGTAAGGAACAGGCGAAAGACCGCGGAAATAGCCAGGTTCCTCTCCGGAAACGGTATAAGTGCAGGTTATTATCATGCGGGAATGGGTTCGGAAACGAGATCGTTGCAGCAGAATGAATGGATGAAGGGTAAAATGCGGGTGGTGGTGGCTACCAATGCCTTCGGAATGGGAATAGACAAGCCGGATGTAAGGTTAGTCATTCATTTTGATATTCCCGATACCCTGGAATCCTATTTTCAGGAAGCCGGCAGGGCGGGCAGGGATGGCAGGTTGTCGTTTGCCGTGATGCTTTTCAATGAAGCCGACAAAACCAATGCAGGTAAAAGGGTGGCTGCAAGGTTTCCCGGACCGGAAATGATCGGAAGGGTTTACCAGGCCCTGGGAAGTTATTTTCAAATCCCTTTCGGGGGAGGGAAGGGGGCAATACTTGATTTTAATATAATGGATTTTGCTTCCCGGTACAAGTTTAATGCAACTACTGCCTTTTACAGCCTTAAAACCCTGGAGAACGAAGGTTACCTTGAACTGACCGAAGAGGTCAATAATCCCTCCAGGATCCACTTTACTGCAGGGCGCGATGAACTTTACAAGTTCCAGGTTGCCAATGCTGCCTTCGACGGTTTTATAAAAATGCTTCTCCGTTCCTATTCGGGGGTTTTTTCCGGATTCGTTGCCATCGATGAGGAGTTTCTGGCCAGGAGCTCCGGGACATCCCGCGATGTTATCTGTCAGTACCTGATCAGGCTTGGTAAAATGAAGATTATCAGCTACATACCTCAGAGGAAGTCGCCACTGATAATAATGAATTCCGAACGGCTTGATCCGGATTCACTTTTTATATCGACCGCCTCCATCAATTCCCGCAAGGACCGGTATGTTTCCAAACTGGAATCGGTTTTTTCCTATGCTTCCTCAGAAACCAGGTGCCGGAGCATGTTTCTTTTGAAGTATTTTGGGGAAAAGAATGCCGAAAGATGTGGTCATTGTGATATTTGCAGAAAGAAAAACGAGACCGGACTGAGCCGGTATGAATTTGACCTTATATCGGGGAACATCAGGGAGGTGGTACGGCATGGAAAAGTGCAGCCTGATGAACTGGCAGAACTACTGGAATTCCCGCCCGATAAAGTTTTGAAAGTCGTTCGCTGGCTGCTTGACAACTCCGTTTTGAAGCAGGAGAAGGGTAATATCATTAAATGGGTGGATTAATTTCCTTTTTTTCCAACCTTTTTGCTTTTTATTTCGTCTTAGAGGATGACCTGCTTATAACTTACCTGATCAGGATTGATTTGATTTTATAAGACTTAGTGATTACTTTTGTTTTCCGGGTATATTAATATCTTAATTTACCGGCATGGAATATGGATAGTAAAATTCTGAAAAAAATTGTGGAAGGGGCACCCGACCCCATTATTATTCAGAGCGGCGGACAATTTGCCTGGCTTAACCCCGCCGCCTGCCGGCTTTTTGACGTAAAAACCTCCCGGGATCTTACCGGCACTTTGTTTACAGACAGCATTCATCCCGACCACAGGGAGGTTGTGAGTGAAATGATCTGCAGGTTAAATGAAGAGCAAAAGCCGGTTAACCTGATGGAATATAAGGTGGTCTGCCGGGACGGCAGCGAAGTTTGGGTTGAAAGCAAGGGCGAGGCCATTGAATATGAGGGTAAGGGCGGTGGACTTGTTTTTATGCGTGACATATCTTCCCGTAAGGAAGCCGAACAGGCTTTTCTTCAAAACGAGGAAATAATAAAGTCGAGCTATACCCTGCTCAGGATGGCGGGAGAAATTGCTCAATTTGGAGGCTGGAGCGTTGATGTAAGCGGTAACCCCGACGACCTTGGGCAGCCGACCGTAAAATGGTCGGCCGCAGTGGCAGGAATTCATGGAACTCCTCCGGGATATTTCCCCCAGGTCAGAGACGCCATTAATTTTTATGCTCCCAGGTGGCGGGAAAAGATTACAAAGGCTTTTACCGGGTGTGTGCAAAATGGTATCCCCTTCGATGAAGAAATGGAGATCATCCCGGTAAACGGAAAAAAAGTGTGGATCCGTACCATTGGTGAAGCAGTGCTGGAGGATGGAAAGATAGTCAGGGTGCAGGGCGCTTTGCAGGATATCACCAGGATCAGAAAGGTTGAACAGGACATTAAGGCAAGCGAAGAGAAATTCCGGAATATATTCCATAATCATTCGGCGGTCAAACTCATTATTGACCCCGATAACGGAAATATTATTGATGCCAACCGCGCTGCCAGCAGGTTTTACGGGTGGACGGCAGAAGAGATGGGGAAGATGAATATTTCCGATATAAATACCCTTAAGCCCGAAGAAATCAAAAAGGAGATGGATAGGGCCAGGAGACTTGAAGATGTTCACTTTAATTTCAGGCACAGGAGAGCTGACGGTACGGTTAGGGATGTGGAGGTTTTCAGCAGTAAGGTCGATATCGGAAGCAGGGAGTTTTTACATTCCATAGTTCATGATGTGACCGGTAAGAAGATCGCCGAAAGGCAGCTTCAGCTCCTTAGCCGGTCGGTAGAGCAGAGTCCCGTTTCCATTGTCATAACCGATACAGATGGAAAGATAGAATATGTAAATCCGGTTTTTGAAACAACCACCGGTTACACTCTTGAAGAGATAAAGGGAAAGGGATTGAGTTTTCTGAAATCCGGTTACCATTCCCGGGAATTTTATGAAACCCTGTGGAACACTATTCTGTCGGGAAAAGAGTGGAAAGGTGAGTTCAGGAACAAAAACAGGAATGGTGAGCTTTACTGGATACATACTGTTATTTCACCCATTTTAAACAACCGGGGGAAGGTTACCAATTTTGTGTCGGTCATGGAAGATATTACCGAAAATAAAAGGATGATAGAAGAACTTGT
>PWPZ01000142.1 GCA_003556985.1 Bacteroidota bacterium | reverse complement strand
CGCAAGTTCCGGCATCCTGCAGAACCACTGCATTGACAGACGGGGTTCGATGGCGGAATCGGTACGCTCCGAAAAGCCGACTTTATTTACGTAATCCTCAACCTTTACCATGCAGCCATCGCCGGTTAGCTTGTCGACCGCGGCCTGCCTTGCCTTGAACCTGTCCATTCCCACGAAAAGACCGGCCTTTTCATTGAGTGTGCCATCATCATTGAAAATATCTATTACCTCAAGATTGTGCCTTATACCTATTCCATAATCGTTAATATCATGGGCAGGCGTGATCTTGAGAGCGCCTGTTCCGAATTCCATATCAACATAATCGTCGGTGATAACAGGAACTATCCGGTTTACCATGGGCACGACCACCTTTTTTCCGTGAAGATGCCTGAACCGTTCATCGCCCGGATTGACACTGACTGCGGTATCGCCAAGGATTGTTTCAGGCCTGGTGGTGGCTATTGTTACATACTGCTCCTCTCCTTCCACCTGGTAGCGAACGTAGTACAATTTGGAGTTAACCTCTTTGTAAATAACCTCTTCGTCTGAAACCGCGGTTTCGGCCTGGGGGGCCCAGTTCACCATCCGCGCCCCCCTGTAAATCAACCCCTTTTCAAACAAATCGATAAAAACATCAATCACACTTTCAGAGTATCCCTGATCCATGGTAAAGGCGGTCCGCTCCCAGTCGCATGATGCTCCCAGCTTTTTAAGCTGTTCGAGAATTATCCCTCCGTGTCTCTCTTTCCATTCCCATGCATGCTTAAGAAACTCTTCCCTGGAAATTTTTGACTTGTCTATACCTTCATTCCTGAGCTTGGCCACGACCCGGGCTTCGGTTGCAATTGAGGCATGATCGGTACCCGGAACCCAGCAGGCATTTTTTCCCTGCATCCTGGCTCTTCTCACCAGTATATCCTGGATGGTATTGTTAAGCATATGGCCCATATGCAGCACTCCGGTCACATTGGGAGGAGGTATAACTATAGTATAGGGTTCCCGGTCATCCGGCCGTGAACGGAATAATTCATTCTTCAGCCAGTACTGATACCATTTTTCTTCAGTTTCTCCAGGATTGTACTTCGGGGGGATTTCCATCGGCTTTATGACAATATAATTAAACCATTTACTTATATATCCGTACGCCATCTTCACTTTTGCAGAATGAATATATTAAAGGCGCCGTCTGTTGAGAATGCAAAAATAATGAATTCCCCGGGAAATAGCCGGCTATGATGATTTATAATTTTTATTGCGGTTTCTCAGGGATGCCGGCGATAAAACTGATTAACCATACTAATGTGCTGTAATCCACTTTTACTTACGCTTGTTTTATTTATCCATTAAAGCTATTTTTGTTGTTAGGGGGGATATTAAAACAATCCTGTATCAAATCCTCTATTATTAAATATTAAAGGAATGCCATCGATTTCAGAAAAAGGAAGGTTGATGCCTGCGTCACCAATACGGAAACTGGTGCCTTTCGCAGAAGAAGCAAAAAGACAGGGAAGGAAAATCTACCATCTCAACATTGGCCAGCCCGATATTGCCACTCCGCAGGTTGCCCTTGATGCAATCCGTGAAAACCGCCTCAGGGTTGTGGAATACAGCCATTCAGCCGGAAATGAATCATACCGGCGAAAGCTTGCTGATTATTACCGCAACCTGGGAATAGATGTAGACCACACACAATTAATTATCACCACCGGAGGTTCCGAAGCCATACTCTTTGCACTTATGTCATGCCTTAATCCCGGCGACGAAGTAATAGTACCCGAACCCTTTTATGCAAATTACAACGGCTTTGCCGTTACTGCGGGAGTGAAAATAATGCCTGTAACATCATATATCGATAACGGGTTTGCTTTGCCCCCGATCGCCGAATTTGAGAAACTGCTGACACCCCGCACAAAGGGAATCATTATTTGCAATCCCAACAACCCGACGGGATACCTGTATTCGCAGGAGGAGATCGAACAACTGGGAGAACTTATCAAAAAACATGACCTTTACCTGTTTTCAGATGAGGTTTACAGAGAGTTCTGCTATGATGGCAAAGTCCATTTTTCGGCAATGGAGATCAAAGATGCGGAGCAGAATGTCATACTTATAGACTCGGTATCAAAACGATATTCAGCCTGTGGCGTGAGAATAGGCGCTCTGGTGACCAAAAACAGGGAGATAATTAACACTGCCATTAAATTTGCCCAGGCAAGGCTGAGCCCTCCCTCCTTCGGTCAAATAATCGGAGAGGCAGCCCTTGATACCCCGGCTGAATATTTCTGCCATGTACAGCAGGAGTATATAGAAAGACGCAACCTTATGGTAAGTATGTTAAACAATATAGATGGTGTGCTCTGCCCTATGCCCACAGGTGCCTTTTATACTACCGCGAGGCTGCCGGTTATCGATGCCGATGATTTCTCTCAATGGCTTTTGAGTGACTTTCATTATGAAAATGAAACAGTGATGCTTGCCCCTGCCTCAGGCTTTTATTCTACTCCCGGGCTGGGTAAGGACGAGGTCAGAATCGCCTATGTACTTAAAAAGGAGGATCTGGAAAAAGCAATAGTATGCCTGGAGAAGGCACTGGAAATTTATCCGGCAAGAAAAAAATCCTGATTGCCATTTTCAAACGGACCGGTGATTTCCCGTAAGCCTTTTTTTTCATGTCGTCTCCGGCAGTGTAAAAGAGATAATACAGCTTAAAATATTCTATTTTCCAATTATTAATATCTAAAATAAAATTAACATGAAAGAAAAAAGTATCGAACTGCTTAACAAGGCGGTAGCCGACGAACTGAGTGCTGTTCACCAGTATATGTATTTTCACTTTCATTGTGACGACCAGGGATTCGACCTTCTTGCAAATCTCTTCAAGCGTAAGGCAATTGAAGAAATGATTCATGTGGAAAGGCTCGCCGAAAGAATACTGTTCCTGAACGGCGAAGTGGACATGGCACTTGCCCAGCCTGTTAAACGTATTCATGACGTCAGGGAAATGCTCAAGATGGCAGCCGGAATGGAAGAAGGCAGCGCAAAAGACTACAACTTATGGGCCAACGAATGTTCGCAAAACGCCGACGCAATTTCAAAAAAACTTTTTGAAGAGCTGGTAGGTGACGAAGAAAGACATCAGGATCAGTTTGAAGATGAGATGGAAAATCTTGAAAAATACGGCGATAATTACCTGGCCCTTCAAAGCATCGAAAGAAGCAAAACCATTTCCGGATCCGGCGAAACAAAATAACAGTATTTGTGCAGGATCTCATTCAGGCAAGGCTCAGAATAATTCAGCAGTACAAGAATCGTTTCCGGCACAAAATTCCGGGCAGGGCAATTATTGCAATTAAAAAATACCCGGCCAGCAGTCAGCTGGCCGGGTATTTTTGTTAAATCTGCGATTAAAATCATTAATATGCGAACAATCATATACCTCTTTATTATCTGTTCTGTTTTCCAGCTTTCATGCAGTGGAGACAAGAAAGACAGTTTTATCATGACCGTCAGGGGACCGGTACCTGCTTCCGCAATGGGACAATGGCTGGCTCATGAACACATAATGGTCGACTGGATAGGAGCGAATCAGACGGGAACGCATCGCTGGGTCAGAGATTCTGTCATTGACAGGTCATTACCATTCCTGATAGAAATCAGAGAGCTGGGTGTTGAGAGTTTCGTCGATTGTTCACCCGCTTACCTGGGGAGAGATCCGCTAATCCTCCTTGATCTTTCCCGGCAAACAGATATCCACATCCTTACCAATACAGGTTATTATGGAGCCGTGGATAACCGTTTCATTCCCGGGCATGCATGGAATGAAACAGCAGAAGAGCTGGCCAGCCGATGGACGGAAGAATTTGAACATGGCATTGATGCCAGTGGCATAAAACCGGGATTCATCAAAATCGGCGTAAAAGAAGATGGTCCGCTCTCTGACCTTCATGCCAGACTGATCCGGGCAGCGGCAATTACCCATAAGAAAACAGGCCTGGTAATAAAATCCCATACGGGGGGAGATATCCCCGCATTTGAACAGATTGAATTACTCAGGCAGGAAAATGTTTCGCCGGAAGCATTCATATGGACCCATGCACAGAATGGCAGTGTGGAAAAACTGCTTGAAGCAGCGGAACTTGGTGTATGGATATCACTTGACGGCGTGAATATCACGGGATCGGAAGACGAGACTAATACCGGAAATATGGAGTGGTATGTAAGGCGGCTTACAGAATTCAGGGATGCCGGTTTGCTCGGACAAGTACTGATATCACATGATGCCGGCTGGTATGATGCCGGCGAGCCGGCCGGCGGCGAATACCGTGGTTATACCGATATCCACCGGCACCTCCTGCCAGCGCTCCGCAATAACGGATTTTCGTTACAGGAAATAGAAATGCTTGTTTCCGATAATCCGGCCAGGGCATTCACCATAAGGGTAAGGCAAACCTGAAAAGGGGTTATCTCTTCTGATACCTGTGTAAAAAATCGGCCGACCAGGCGCAAACTTGCAAACTGTGAGTCGCATTGCTTCCTAAACAATCATGATTGCGGTATCCGGACCAAAAGATGTAATTTGTAAGATTCCTGGCCAGTAATTATTCGAAATCATCGTACAGAAGATACTTTCTCCTGATCTTTTTAAAATCTTCTACATCCTGTTGCCATGTGGCAGAAATCTCTTCAGCAGTCATGCCGCTTTCGATCTGGTATCGTAAATGACTGTTGCCCGACAATCGGTAAAAAAAACTGTTGAAAAATTCAATGTCGCGGGGTGTGTTATTGTAGGCGAAAATCAGCCAGTCCAGGTTCAGCAACCCTCTTTCAACCAGATATT
>PWPZ01000100.1 GCA_003556985.1 Bacteroidota bacterium | reverse complement strand
CGGTCATATCGCCGGAATGATTGAAGGTCATGACTTTCTGATCAATCTGGCAGGCGCACCCATCATAAAGAGATGGACCCGCAAATACAGCCGCCTTTTATGGACCAGCCGTATTGATACCACGCGTAAGCTTCGTGAGGCCATTGGCATGTGCAGCAGCCGACCCAAAGCATTTTTTTCGGCATCCGGCGTGGATATTTATTCTTCAGGTAAAACCCATACGGAAAGTAACAATGAGCTGAATGACGACTTTCTGGGTTTGCTTTGCCAGAACTGGGAAGAAGAAGCTTTAAAAGCCCGAATCTTTTGCCCTGTTTACATTATCCGTACAGGAGTTATCCTTGGTGACAGTGGCGGAGCATTACCTCAAATGGCCTTACCATATAAGCTTTTTGTGGGAGGAAAAATAGGTAACGGCAAACAAATGATCTCCTGGATGCACATAAGCGATTATGCACAGGCACTTTACATGCTTATGCAAAAACTTCCCGATCAGGAAATTTTCAATTTTACTACACCCAACGCGGTTTCCAATGCTGAATTTTCTTCAGCGCTGGCAAAAACCCTCAACCGTCCCAATTTTTTTGTGGTACCTCCATTTGCTCTCAGACTCCTTTTCGGGAGAGGTGCTGAAATTTTGCTTACGGGGCAAAAGGTATTGCCCGAAAATCTGCAAAAGGCGGGATACGAATTTCAATTCCCTGAGGTTTCAGGTGCACTTAAGGATCTGCTTCAATCAGCCGAATAACAAGGTAAATACCTGGTCAACCCGGCTTACCGGATGAATTTTAATTGAATACTTTTGGGCATCAATCCCCTTAAGACTGTACCTGGATACAAAGATTTCCTCAAACCCAAGTTTCTCTGCTTCGGCAATTCTCTGTTCAATGCGCGTTACGGGTCTTATTTCACCGGTAAGGCCAACCTCAGCGGCAAAACAAGCCTTGTCATTCACAGCAATATCTTCACTGGATGAAAGCACTGCACAGATTACACCAAGATCAATGGCCGGGTCATCCACGCGGATTCCTCCGGTAATATTCAGAAAAACATCTTTTACAGATAGCCTGAACCCACATCTTTTTTCCAGCACTGCCAGCAGCATATTTAGCCTGCGTACATCAAAGCCGGTTGATGAGCGTTGCGGTGTGCCATAGGCTGCCGTACTTATGAGCGCCTGTGTTTCAATAAGTATGGGCCGCATACCTTCAAGAGTTGCTGAAACCGTTATACCGCTCAGCTGATCTTCACGGCTGGAAAGTAAAATCTCTGATGGGTTTGCAACTTCGCGCAATCCATCACCTCTCATCTCAAAAATGCCCAGCTCAGATGTAGATCCAAAACGGTTTTTCTGTGAGCGTAATATCCGGTAAACATGATTGTGATCGCCTTCAAACTGCAGAACGGTATCTACCATATGCTCCAGCAATTTGGGTCCTGCCAGCGATCCCTCCTTGGTTATATGCCCGATGAGAAAAACCGGGGTACCTGTTTCCTTGGCAAACTTCTGAAATTCTGATGCACATTCGCGGATTTGCGAAACACTGCCGGCGGAAGATTCAATATGAGCAGTGGTAAGGGTCTGGATGGAATCGATCACCAGCAGCTGGGGCTGCATTTCATCAATATGATGAAAAATATTGCCGGTACGGGTTTCGGTAAGAATATAGCAATCAGACTGGTTCAAGCCCAGGCGCTCAGCCCGCATCTTGATCTGCAGTTCGCTTTCTTCACCAGATATATAAAGCACTTTCCGGTTTTTAATATTCAGAGCCACCTGAAGCATCAAAGTTGATTTGCCAATGCCCGGTTCACCTCCCACCAGCACCAGCGCACCGGGAACAATGCCGCCTCCGAGAACCCTGTCGAGTTCCTGATTGCCAGAAGCAAAACGTTCTTCCTCCCGGTTTCGGATCTCTGAAATAAGTCTTGGTCTGGCTCCCGCGGCACCAGTTCCTGAACCCCTGCGTGAGGAGGACCCTTTGCCAGGTTTTTCAATGATCTCTTCTACATAAGTGTTCCATTCTCCGCAGGAAGGACACTTGCCGATCCATTTGGCCGACTGGGCACCGCAGTTCTGACAGAAAAAAGTTGTTTTTACTTTTGCCATAATCTATTGAAGTCCAAAGAAAAAGGGAAAACCAAGCTGAAAAGCAAAATTGGTTTTCCCTCTGCAACCATGAAAACAAGACTTTAAATTTACAAAAAGAAATTAAATTATCACTGAATTTTCACAAACTCTTTGAATAAAACTCCTCCGGGAATATCCATATGAAGTATGAGATAGGAGTTATCCAGCTTTACCACATCCCAGTGATTGTTCCACAAGGAGTTGGAAGTATTGAGCAAACGAATGGTAGTTTTAAGGGGCGATGATTCAAGAATATAAAAACCTGTATCGCGCAGGGTAAGATCGTCAGGATTGGCTTTGGATCTGTGGTAAATTCTCAGGTTTCCGCCTTCAAAAACCCATTCAATGGTATGGGGGGCTTCAATATCAGCCACATTAACAAATTCCCAGGTTCCGACCACCAGATCTTCCGTATGCTTTTTACAACCCGAAAGAAGTAAAAGTAAACCTATGATCAGCCCGGTAAAAAATACTGAATACTTCATGTTTTTGAATCATCAAAACTTAGATACTGACAACAAATTTAAACATAAAGAAGCTTGGTTTACCATTAAAAAAGAATTGATGCAAAATTTTTCACATTTTTCCTGTCATTACAGAATGGTAATATTTTGTTTCCTGTTATTGAGAATCTTAAAAAGATCCTGAAACCCTTATGCTCACGCTTCTGTGGGGCTGAATATCACCGGGCCGCCCCATATACTCGGTATTGGTAAGATTTTTCAACACCATTGAAACTTCATAATGCCGGTGAAACTGCCATCCCATATTCAGGTCCATGATAAAGTAGCCGGTATTGTTGCTGTTCCAGTAATCATAAAAACCGGGAAGGATTATTTCGCGGGTAAGCTCATCCAGGAAAACATCATCGATATTTTGCATTTTAGAGCGGTAGAAAAGATCGGCTCCCAGCCTGTAATTCCTGAAAACAGTTCCGAGACTGAGTTTGGCTGAATGGTTTCGCCGGTATTTCAGAAAAGTACCGGTATTTTTTCCGGTTCGGGGATTGAATTCCACAGGATACATAAATACATACCCTCCACTGATATTGTTTTCGAACTGCCCGATGGTGCGGCTGAGGATGAATTCTGTTTCCACACCATAAACTCTGGAATATTCTGTATTGGTAGCCCGGAATCCAAACTCACCCAATCCCGTTTGAGGATCGGGATAAATGCCAAACATATATTCGATCAGATCCTTATTCTGCGAATAAAACAGGGCAATATCAAGAAGTCCGTTCCATTTCTGAATACCCACCCCCTGCTTAAGTCCGATTTCTGAGTTCCAGCCCGATTCAGCCTCAAGAAAAGGGTTAGGGAAAATCCTCACGGCCCCCAGGGCGGTTGCAGCATGTTTTTCGGCAATGGACGGATAACGATACCCCTGCCCCCATGATGCCCGTAAAAATGTATATTCCTGCACCTGGTAGTTCATTCCGGCCCGAAACAGCGATACCAGCCGGTCTCTTTCCCCGTTAAGGGTATTATGTTCCAATCGCAGGCCTCCCACCAGTTTCAATCTTTCCAGCGGACTCACATCTGCCTGCATGTAGGCGGC
Source organism: Bacteroidota bacterium (assembly GCA_003556985.1). Lineage (GTDB taxonomy): Bacteria > Bacteroidota > Bacteroidia > Bacteroidales > PUMT01 > PXAP01. Next base: position 1,157 of record PWPZ01000100.1, on the reverse strand, counting down.
CAGGTTCAGGGCCTCATGATCGCCATAAAATTGTGACCATACCCTGGTGGTTTTTTGCAAGATACCGGAATTCAATGTCAGGTAAGGGCTCACCTCATACCAGTTCTGATATTCAGAATAAAACGAAAGGGCATCGCTGTTGGTGGATTCTGACCCGGGATATCTGTTTTGAGAAAATTGTATCCTGTTGCGCAGATCATGGCTTATCTGGGGTGAGTAACGCAACCTGACAAACGGATCCACAGTAATAAAAGTTCCGTTCAGGTTGATGGTAGTTGATTCTGCCTGACGCAGAGCTCCCTGATCGGCATCTTCCCATAAAACAAAATCCCGCTTGTCGGAATAACCAACAAGAGTATTTACTCCATAGGAAAGCCCCTGAATACTGCTGTGATGATGTTTTAAATTCAGATTGATGCGTCCGAGATTCTGATTGTTAAGCCTGCGATAGCCTTGATCGAGAATAAGGAAGCTGCCCAATGCCACTTCTGTCTGGCCATATCTTTTCAGATGTGAGAAAGACGCACTGGAAAAATTTCTGGGGCTGCTCCACCATTTCCAGTTTTTGTTGGGGGGATCACCAAAAAATCCGCTTTCAATGAAAAATGTAGTTCGGCCCTCTTCTGTGGCAGGAGCTGTGCGGAAATTGATGATACCGTTCAATGCTGAAGACCCGTAAAGAACCGATGATGCTCCTTTTATGATCTCAATCTGCGAAATATTTTCGAGCGGGAGAAATTGCCAGCGTATGCTGCCGGCATCTGCAGCCAGAACAGGCAATCCATCTACCAGCGTAAGTACTCTTGATCCGGCACCATAGCTGAAACCACTTCCGCCACGTATGGAGGCCTGCCCGTCAAGGACTTCAATTCCGGGCGATTTACTGACAAGTTCGGAAGCACTGGTAATTTGCGCCTGGTTATAATCCTGCGGCCTGATTAAACTAACCGATACCGTGGATTCTGCCACTCTTTGCTCAACACGCGACGCACTTACAATTACCTGGTTGAGCCGGGTTACATCGGGTTCAAGACTGACATCCAGAGTTAAAGTATCACCGGATGAAATAGAAATCTGCCTTTGATTGCTCCGGTAGCCGATAAAACGGAATTGAATGGTGTATTCTCCGGGCTGAAGTTTCAGTTGATATAATCCAT
>PWPZ01000035.1 GCA_003556985.1 Bacteroidota bacterium | reverse complement strand
AGCCTGGGGGATTTCATTGACCGGGTGCCGGCGGGAATTGAGCAGGTGAAGATGCTTATCCGCTGCGGGGCTTTCCGTTTTACCAGGAACAGCAAAAAAGAGCTGCTCTGGGAAACTCATTTTCTAACCACGAAAGAGAAAAAGATGCCGGCCGTCAGGAAAATATTCGGAGCACCTGTGAAAACTTACCGGCTTCCTCCCCTCAAGGACTCTCTGCTGGAGGACGCATGGGACGAGATTGAGCTGCTCGGCTTCCCGGTAACCCTTTCCCGCTTCGATATGATACAAACCTCTTATCGCGGCAATGCGATGGCTGCCGAACTCCACGGCAGGGAAGGCAAAACGGTGCGAATGTTGGGCGATTTGGTGACAACAAAGTATGTTCGCACAGTAAGGGGAGAGATAATGCAGTTCGGCTGCTTCCTTGATTATAAGGGTGAATTCTTTGATACTGTGAACTTTCCTGGAATACTTCAAAAATACCCCTTTACGGGACCGGGGGTTTACCTGGTTGAAGGACGGGTGACCCTGGAATTTGGTTTTCCTTCGGTCGAAACGGGTAAAATGGCACGCCTTCCCTCCCGCCCCGATCCCAGGGCGGTATAAAAACGTAAATGATAAGCGGGAATTGAAAAAAAAAAACTTTAGTTTTAAGAAATTATATTTGAGCCCAAAAGCGCAGGTTATTGAACACCTCACTTTACATATATGAAGAAAACTTTACTCATCTTTTTCGTTCCCCTGACACTATTTCTGGCAAATGCCACCGCGGGGAATAATTCCACTGAAAAAAATCCGCTTCCCTTCTCGGTTGATGATTCAAATATCACCATATGGAATGGTAGTGACTATGTGCCGCTTTTCATTAAAGGGATCAATCTGGGTATTGCTGTTCCGGGCACTTTTCCCGGAGAGTTAAGGGCATCACGGGAAGATTATGGCCGGTGGCTTCAGCAGATACGCGATGCCGGATTCAATACCATACGTCTTTACACACTGCATTATCCCTGGTTCTACGAGGTGCTGGATTCATTCAACCTGGCCAACCCGCAGTCCCCTCTCCTTATTTTTCAGGGTATCTGGCTGGAGGAAGAAGAGCCCGGTTTTACAGGTAATTTATATGAACTCGATGAGTCATTTACCGATGAGATCGAGACGAATGTTGACTGCATTCATGGGAACCGGGTCATCACTCACCGGTTTGGAAAGGCTTATGGTGAATACACCGTTGATGTTTCACGCTGGGTAATAGGCTATATAATAGGCAGGGAGGTTCATGCCCGTGAAGTACTGCTGACCGATGAATCCAATGCCGGCATATCCTACTATTCGGGCCGTTATTTCTCTATCAGGGACACAAAACCTACGGAAGCCTGGTTTGTGGAAAAGCTGGATCATCTTGTTTCACACGAATCTGATTATTACAATACCCAGCGCCCTGTAAGTGTATCCAGCTGGCCAACACTGGATCCCCTGCATCATCCGACAGAGCATAACCGGGAGGAGGACACCGCTGTAATAGATCTGTCATATGTTGATTTTTCCGGAGCACCTGCAGGTATATTTATCAGCTATCATGCCTACCCCTATTATCCCGATTTCGTAAGCAGATCACCAGAATTCAGCGACTATTACGATGCCTGGGGAAATAATTCCTACCTGGGTTATCTTACAGCTTTGAAAAATCATTACCGGACAATGCCTCTTATTATTGCCGAATTTGGAACGCCTTCAAGCCTGGGCATTGCTCATTTTGCAAGCAATGGTATACATCACGGTGGTGCCGACCACCAAAAACAGGCAAAGGATAATCTGCGGATGCTTGATAACATTTATCAGTCCGGCGCCGGAGGAGGATTACAGTTTTCCTGGATGGATGAATGGTTTAAAAGAACATGGTTTACCGATCCGATGGATAATGTGCCTGATCGCAGGATTTTGTGGCACAACCTGATTTCTGCCGAACAGAATTTCGGGCTGGTAGGCTTCCGGAGCAGTGATGCCACCTTCAGGCACTGGGAATCATTCGGCGACCAGGGTCAGATTCGGTCCGTTGAGGCACATGCTGATTATACCTTTCTGAACATTCGGGTGAATATGACCGGTTTTCTGGGCATAATGGATACTCTGTGGATGGCGATCGACACGTATGATGCAGCACTTGGAGAATCTGTTTTACCAACTGGACACATTCTTGAAAACAGAGCTGAATTTTTGCTTATGATCACAAATCATGCATGTAAATTATTCGTGACCCGGGCATACGACCAGTTTGGAAAATGGCACAGGATGAGAATGCCGGGACAATATTACCGGTCGGTCCCCTCAGACGGAGATTCCTGGAATTTAGTCCGCTTCAAGAACAACTATTTTGAACAGGAAATACAGTATATCGGCAACCTGAATTTTAAAAGACTTGATCATCCTTTATCCAGTAATGACCTGGTTGTTCTTGATACAACAAAAATTGACATAAGGCTTCCGTGGACACTGATCAACTTCAGTGATCCATCTGAAATGACCGTTATACATGATTATTGGAATATGCCCGGGTACCAGGATACCCTGTCAGATGGCATTGCACTTTCCCTTGTTCACGGGAATAATTTCTATTCGACCTCATCCAGGTTCAACTGGGAGGAATGGCAAACAGCCTCCGGTGCACAAGAATATCTTAAAGATTCATATTACATAATGCAGGATAATCTCTGGAAGCTGCCCGGGAATCCAATAGCCAGAGCTGACAGTTACAAAGTTCCTGAAAACGGGATATTAACAGTTCCTTCCGGTAACGGCGTACTAAAGAATGATCTTTCGCTTGATGGCACCAGGCTTTCAGCATGGCTCTATCAAGGACCGGATCAGGGAAGCCTTGAGTTTAATCCGGATGGCAGTTTCAGCTATGTTGCAGAAGGCGGGACACAGAAAACCCTGTCATTCACCTACAGAGTTTCGGCGGGAGGTAAGATTTCTGAACCGGCAGTCGTAGATCTTGAGGTAGAAAATCTCATCGCCGGGCCCGGATTCCTTGAAATATACCCCAACCCATCTGACGGAATAATACATATCAATACATCTTCGGTTATCCAACTGATTGAAGTCTTCAACTCTTCGGGGAGGTTGATGATAAACCGACAGGTTTCGGCAAAAAAGTCTCAAATTGATTTGACCGGTTATCCTCCGGGAATATATACTGTGAGAGTATCTAACGATCAGCACAATGTTTCCCGCAAAATCATACTTTCGTATTAAATCAAAAACTGCCCTCGCGGGAATTGTTATATGTGTCACATAATGCTGTACTGCTACCCGGACAGGATCAAACTTGCGCTGATAAAGCAATGATTACGGGCCGCTACCGGATCAGGAAATGCCAGTAACAGAAAAAGCTTCCATAAACATTATTATGGAAGCTTTCTTATCAATAAATTCTTTTGTTGTCAGCAGCAGGAGTTCCCTTGTCCGTCACCGCCTCCACCACAGGGATGGGAGCCGCCCTGATGCACGTGGCCGTGGCTGATCTCTTCTTCTGTAGCACTCCGTATTTCAGTTACTTCTCCGTTAAAGAACAGGGTATCACCTGCCAGGGGGTGGTTGAAGTCCATCTTTACAGTGTCATCACCAACCTCAAGAACTATTCCGTTAAGACGGTTGCCTGAATTATCCTGCATAGGGATAGTGTTGCCAACTTTCAGAAGGTTTTCATCAATTTTGCCTTCTACCTCAAAGATGTTTTTTGGTAATTCGACAATAGCTTCATTTGAGACTTGGCCATAGGCTTTTTCAGGCTCCAGCTTGAATTTGAAATCATCTCCTTCTTTGAGTCCTTCAAGGTTTGCTTCAAAATCAGGAAGCAGATTGCCTTTTCCATACAAAAAGGTCAGGGGTGATGTTTTTTCAACTTTCTCAACAACTTCACCCTTCTCATCATTCACTCTTAATTCGTAAGTAAGTGATACAACTTTGTTTTCTTTAATCATAATTATCCAATGTGGTTTAAAAAATTTCAAAAATTTAATCCGGATCGTAATACCTTTAAATTCTTATTAAAATGTTTTTTGGCCGGATTTTTCCGGGATAGTTTTTTGCTTCCCAATTCAAATATTTGCTTATGTTGTAATAATTTAATACAAAGTAAACGTTATTACAAGGAATAACCAAAATTAGTATGTATAAATTGCAAAAACATTACCATAAATACAGGTCATAACAAAATTTAAGAAAATACACTTTTATTACAAAACAAATTTTAACGGCAATTGTTAGTTTCTTTTAATACTTCCGGGATTTTAAAAAGGCGGCAGTAACAAATTGATACAGGAATAAGTGTACATATATGAATTAATTTACAGGATCAGTGGCTGTCAGCATTTAAATTATTAAATTATATGTATTTATGGGAAAATGATTGATAAGCTTAAAAAAAATACAGATATTTGCAATAAGTTTCACAATTAATAATTCTTTACTAATTTAATTTTTTTTTATCATGAAAGGCAAAGTAAAATGGTTTGATTCAGCGAAAGGTTATGGATTCATTCAAACCGAAGAAGGCAACGATGTATTTGTACATTACACCGGTATCGAACGTGAAGGCTTCAGAGTTCTGGAAGAAGGACAGGAAGTGGAATTCGAGATATCCGACGGGAAAAGAGGCCCTCAGGCCACTAATGTGAAGACTGCTGAATAGAAAATAACAAACTATATTTATATCAGCGAAAAAGAGCTCCCTTGCAAAAGCGGAGCTTTTTTGTTTTTCAGATGCCCCTTACTGTGAAAGAATCATTAATCAGGCAGGGGTATTTTTATTAAAGAGTATGCGGTTTCTCACGTGGGAATGGTTCGGTGCCGTATTAATTGCTTTTT
>PWPZ01000060.1 GCA_003556985.1 Bacteroidota bacterium | reverse complement strand
GGCCCTGAGAATTGACAGCAGGTTCTCCCACGTGGCATTATGGGAATACCCGGAAGACGGGAAACACCATATACTCCACAAAGAGGAGCTTGTCTTTGAAAACGTGGAGATACAGGAAAGAAGCTATAAGTAAGGCAGGTTGTTAACCCCCCGGGAAGAGACGGCCATGCAGAGCATCGAAAAGAATGGGAAACTGCAAAGGAGCTGAAAATACAAATTGCATGCCCTAAGTGGCTATAAAAAAAGAAACGGGAAGCGTTGCAGGTGATATAACTAAAAAACCGGCCCTGAGTGCGGAGAAATAAATTGCTGAAAAGACTCAGGCTTTCGGAGTGATATGATAATAATTATAAAATAAATACGGTTAAAATGGAACTCAAACTCAAAATATGGAGGCAGAAAGATGCCAGAAGCATGGGTACCTTTGTTGGTTATAACCTTTCCGGGGTTTCCGGTGATATGTCTTTTCTTGAGATGCTGGACTATCTTAACAAGACCCTGATAGAAAATGGTGAGGAACCCGTTGCTTTTGAGCATGACTGCAGAGAAGGGATCTGCGGTTCCTGCTCCCTGTATATCAACGGCCGGCCTCATGGCCCTGAAGATGTGATTGCCACCTGTGAGCTCAGAATGACCAGATTTAAAGATGGCGACACCATTATGATCGAGCCCTGGCGGGCAAAATCATTTCCGGTACTCAAAGATCTTATAGTTGACCGCCATGCCTTTGATAAGATTATGCAGGCCGGGGGATTTATTTCTGCCACTGCAGGAACCGCTCCCGAAGCAAATTCAATATCCATACCAAAAGAAGTAGCCGATGAGGCATTTGATGCCGCCATATGTATTGGCTGCGGGGCATGTGTTGCCGCCTGCAAAAATTCTTCGGCAATGCTGTTCGTGGCCGCCAAAGTATCACAGCTGGCCCTGCTGCCCCAGGGAAAGGCAGAAGCCGGTAAAAGGGCCATGGCTATGGTGGCAAAAATGGATGAACTCGGGTTTGGTAGCTGTACCAACACCACTGCCTGTGAGACGGAATGTCCGAAAGGAATATCCATGGCACATATTGCCAGGCTTAACCGGGAATATTTAAAAGCAGGGCTGCAGACTTAGCATGCTGACCTCAGCCAAAGGCAGTTCATGATATTGGCTATTTCATTATTTCCTCTATTTCAGAAACCGTTTGCGGTACAGGAGTGCCCAGTACCCTGCTTCCTGCAGCGGTAACCAGAACATCATCTTCTATCCTGATGCCGCCAAAATCCCTGTATGATTCCACCTTCTCATAATCAATGAAATCAGTGAACAGCTTATCTGACTTCCATTTGTCGATAAGGGGGGGAATAAAGTATATGCCTGGCTCAACCGTCAGCACGAAGTTTTCCTGCAGCCTCCTTCCCAGCCGGAGGAAAGCCAGTCCGAACTGATCAGACCGTATTATCTCCTTATCATAACCCACGTAATTTTCACCAAGGTCTTCCATATCGTGAACATCCAGGCCAAGCATATGCCCCAGTCCGTGCGGAAAGAAAAGAGCATGAGCCCCGTTGGATACCGCCTCCTGAATATCACCCTTCATAATTCCCAGCTCCTTTAATCCCCCGGCAATAACGGCCGCAGCCTGCAGATGAATATCCTTGTAGGCTTCCCCGGGCCTGATGGAGGTGATGGAATCCTGGAGTGCCTTTAATACTATATTATAGATATCCTTTTGCCGCGATGTAAATTTCCCTCCAACGGGCACTGAACGGGTAATATCACTGGCATAATGCATGCCCGACTCACTACCGGCATCGGTAACCATTAATTTTCCAGCGGTAAGCTCATTTCCGTGATGGTGATTGTGCAGTATATGTCCGTTTATGCTTAAAATAACCGGAAAAGATACCGGATTGTCATGGGAAAGAGATATTCCTTCAATTGTTCCTGCAATTTCCCTTTCATATATACCCGGGCGGGCCATTTTCATTGCGGTGGTGTGCATTGAGTATGCTATGTCGACGGCCTTTTCAATTTCTGTTATTTCACCGGGCGATTTTACTGATCTCTGCCTGACCACCTCTTTGATAAGCTCGTCGGATGCATTTTCTGCAATTTTGGAATGATGTATATCAAGCCAGCCTTCGAGCCTGAGAATCTTTTCTGTTCTGTAGGGTGGCAGAAAATGGATTTTTCTTCCCCTGGAAGTTGCCTGTTTCATTATTTCCTCAAGTTCGGTGAGTGCACGGGTCTCATCAACACCGGCTTTTTCGCCGAGAGTGCGGATCGGGGGGCGGGTGCCCATCCAGATAATATCATCCAGTTCATCATCATCGCCAAAAAGGATGGATTTACCTTCATCAATATCAACCAGTCCGGTTAAACCCTGCCTGTCTGGCCCGAAGAAATAAAGAAAAGAACTGTCCTGCCGGAAACGATATGTATTAGCTTTGCAGTTCATAGGGGAATCTATATTTCCGGGAAGAAGCACCAGACCGGAGGAGATATTATTTATAAGCTCTTTCCTTCTCGCTGAATAGACCGATGGCTCAAACATATTGATGTGATTTTTGAATGTGGGTATTTTTTGCCTTACTCTGTTTTACTGCTAAATTAAATGCAATTATCGGTTTTGTCAAGAGATGATCCGGTACTTATGTTGAATAATATTAATGAAGCTCATTAACAGAATAATATAAGCTGTTCTTTGTAACATCCTGAACCGGATTGCCGTAAAAGGAAGCACATCCCTGTCGTTTCGGGCTTTAAAGGCTTGCGAATGGCCGGGTGAGTCCTGTGAATCAATAACCATAATAAATAATCTATTATGCCTTACCGTCGCCTTCCAAATACAGATAAAGCCCGGCTGAAGGCATTGAAAACAGCTCTGGCAAAGGGAAGGGAGATACCACCTTTCAAACTGGCATTTTCGCAAAAATCCAATCAGAAGCTCCAGTCTTTTTTAAACAGTTATGAAAATGCCATGTCATATTACAGTCAAAACTATATATTTCAAACCAAAAAAAGCTGGTTGTATTCTTCAAGCATGAAGAAGGCCAAGATGTATGTTTCCCATTTTATACAGGTTTTAAATTTGGCTATAATGAGAGGAGAGTTTTCGCAGGATACAAGGAAGTTTTTTGGGTTGGATGATTATGAATCAAGGATACCCTCTCTGAATTCTGAAAATGATATAATCGAGTGGGGTGAAAAATTGATAAAAGGAGAAGCAAAGCGCGTTCTTGCAGGAAACAGTCCGGTAACCAATCCTACCATTGCTCTGGTCAGGGTTCGGTATGAGAATTTTCTGGAAGCTCACCACTATCAGAAAACTCTGCAGAAAAACACTGCCAGGGCTCTTGAAAAGCTGACCGAGTTAAGGACGGAGGCTGATAACATAATACTTCAGATATGGAATGAGGTGGAAGAATCGTTCAGTGACCTGCCCGATGATCTTAAAAGGGAGAAGGCCCAGGATTATGGTGTGGTTTATGTTTACAGAAAGAATGAGGTAAGTTCACTGAGATTTGGTGAATCCAGGCAGCGGGGAACATGATAGAGACGTTCAGCTGCTATTAAAAACCCGCGCCTCTTGTTTCCGGTCATGCTCCCGGGGGATGATTTGCCTTAAAGTTATTTTATGGGGGTGTAAGTCCTTTACGCATCCTCTTTTGGTTCTGGTAAAAGATCACCATGAGCACTGTGAAAATTCCCAGACTTAAAATAACAAATATCCAGTCGCCCGAATCAGCTCCTAAGGTTTCAATGTCTTTGCCTATCCTTTGCTGCCGGATAAAATAATATACAGTTACGGCCACGGCATTGTTTACGAAATGGGCGACAATGGGAATCCACATTTTTCCGCTCCACACAAGCATATAGCCAAACAGAGCACCCAGCAAGGTACGCGGAAGAAAACCGAAGAACTGTAAATGCATGGCGCTGAAAAGTATGGCCGATATCCAAATGCCAGCATGGTGATTCCGGGTCCATTCTGAAAAGATCCGCTGGATCACTCCTCTGAATAGCAACTCTTCTCCAATGGCCGGAATAATTGCTATAATAAAAATATTAACCATCAGTCCGGTAATATTATCAGCCGCCAGAAACGTTTCTGTCAGCCGCTCGGCTGATTCTTCCGTACGCCTCATCCAATCCTCGATCGGCGCCATGAAATCCGGCAGCGACATTTCAGCATTAAGGTGGGCAGTCAGGTTTATAAGAGGTATAGCGGCGAGCATAATCACAGATGTCATTACCAGATTTCTCCAGCCGATTTTTCCGTCAAGCTTAAGATACCGGGTTGTGTTCCCGGCAAAAAACCAGCCCAGGATAAAGGGAGGGATCACAAAAAGGCCTATGGATTGTACTACCTGAAAATATTTTAGCAAACCTGCATAATCGGGGCGGGTTAGATTCGCAAGGCCTTCGACAAGCTCCGTAAAGCCCATTCCAAAAAGAGGGATAGCAAGAAAGAGACCAGCGATAAGGGTAACAAAAAAGCTGGCAAGAACAATAAAGGCAGAAAACATTAATTTTGCAAAGGGACTGGAACTTTGGAGTATGCCTTCTCTCATGTTATTGCTGTTTCTGGATTTGTATGTAAATATAATTACAGAATTCAAAATTTTCAAAAAATGCAATAATAACAGAATAAATCTTGTTATGTTCGCAAATTAAAAATTTTTCCGAGCTGGTCAGAATAGAAAATACTGAATTAAGAGACAAGCCGTTGCTGCTTGCTCCCATGGAGGATATCACCGATCCTTCTTTCCGCTATATGTGCAAAAAATTCGGGGCCGACCTGATGTTCACCGAGTTTATTTCGTGCGACGGACTAATACGGGACGGGAAGAAAAGCCTCCGGAAGCTGGATATTTTTGATTACGACAGGCCCGTG
>PWPZ01000189.1 GCA_003556985.1 Bacteroidota bacterium | reverse complement strand
GTCCCCTGCCCGCACGATCATCGATCCACTGCCTCCGGCTGCAGCTCCCCAGAAGCTCCTGCTCCACAAACTTCCTGACGATATCTGCAAAATCACCGGGATAAATGAGATGGACATTCGGACCCGCATCAAGGCTGAAAGCAACAGGTATTCCCGTATCATTTCTGAAATCGCGTACTTTTTGAATTATCTCCAGTGTGCCGGGTTTCATCAGAATATATCCCTGACCGGAGTTCATCATAAGAGAATGAAGGGTAAGAGCCTCGCTCTCCACAATCCTGACAAACTCTTCGATATCTCCCGAACTGAGACCCCTTATCATCCGGCGGGTATGATCGGCTGCCTGAAGGTAACGCACAGGTGCCCATGGGCTGCTGTGCATAAGGGAGTGCCCCTGGCTGCTTGATACTGCTTTGGGCTTTTCGTCAACTATAAGAATACTGTCTTTCATTTCCCTGAGATCCTTATGAACCAGATCATTCAGAGGTATTGCAAACTCATCGGCAGAATGGGGGATCCGGGTATAGCGGCCCCACAACACATAGCCCGGATAAACCGACCTGGCGGCACTGCCCGATCCGAGTCTGGCGGCATAGGAAGCCTTTATGAAAAAGCTGTCCTCCACAGAGGGTGAACCGAACAGCTGCTGCTCCATCGAAGTAAGGCAAAGGGCAACGGCAGCCATTGCGGAGGCAGAGGAAGCAATGCCCGAAGAGTGCGGAAAGCTGTTTCTGCTCTCTATACTAAGATCATAATCCGGCAAAAACGGATACAGGGCAGTTACACTTTTTAAATAAGAGCGTAACCTGTCGGCAAACGCCTTTTGTTGACTCCCTTCAAAGATGAAATTCTTTAGCCGGCCTTTTCCTGGCCTTGCCGGACTATACCGCATCACCGTTTCGGTAAAGGATTTGCTCAGGGTAATGCTTATCGAAGGGTTACCGGGGATCTGGCCTTTCCGTTTACCCCAGTATTTGATAAGTGCAATGTTTGAGGGACTGCGCCAGCCGACCGACCTGATATCACTTTCCATGCCGGAGGTGTGAGAATTATATCGTTCCGGCCTGTAACTGTTATCCATGAGATAAATTAATTAGTTTTCCATAGGGGAAGACAACGTTTATCCCTTTTGGTTTAAGCAGATCCAGCAATTCTGAAGGTTCACCTCCCCAGCTTATCATTACAAAATCGCCTCCCCAGGCTCCCATTGATTTTACATATCCCGGGAAGTCACTGAACATGGACTTGCTGACAGGCTGCTGATCTGTCACCCGGGATATTATCCGGTCATGCTCCTTAAGCAGGCGGTTAAAATCGCCTATATCATGGACATTTATTACCTCTTCCGTTATTTTCGAGATCTCATCAACAGAGCTTATGTTAATATTATTACGCGCCAGAAAATTGTCGACCGACTTTGCTGAATCCTTCTTTTTGCCAGTCCACGCAAAAAAGAGGTTATCCCTGAAAGGAGGGTTGAAATCCACCTCCCTGTAAACAGGAACCTCAAAGCTGACCGATCTGCCGGGCCTTTCCTTTGTGAAATATCTATTCGTCTGATAAGTGAGCCGGTACAAAACAGGTGAATCGGATCTTGCACAGGCAATATCATAGCCGGAGCCGTTTGAAACGGCAAAATGAAGGAAAAAAGGATTCACATCGAAAAGATATGCAATATTGGAAATGAGTGAAGAGCTGCTGCCAAGTCCCCACTGCAGATCAAAATCCACAACACTGTAAACCTTGCCATACACAGGGCCGTCAGACGAAAATTTTTTCGCCTTCAGGAGAATTTTCCTCAGAAAAACAGCCATTCTGATGTCGCTTGTTGAGGCCAGTAAATAATTTGCACCTTCAAAAACTGCATTAAAGCTTTTTTGGCCCTTCACCTTTGTAGTCCATTCCAGGACAGCACCGTCACCGGTATTTTTCCATTTCAGAACCTGTCCTTTACTTACAGGCAGTGCAAGAGCACCAGCACCGCATAAAACAGCATATTCACCCGTGAGCAACAGTTTTCCGCGGGAATAGAACTGGCCTGATCCGTAATCACACCAGCCGCCAACATCTCTTTTTACCCCTGTTAAAAATGGCATACCGGATCCTATTAATTTATATTCTGTTTTTCCCTTCGCATTGTATTCAGAAATTCCTCAACAGCGGCAAAACCTGCCTTCCTTCCTTCAAAATGAACTGCCGCAGCTTCTTTTTCGGCCTTATCGGCACCCAGATGGTTAAGTATATTGGAAAGATGCATCTTCATATGGCCGGACTGAATGCCGCTGGTAACAAGCGAACTGACTGCAGCAAAATTACTGGCCAGTCCAACCGAGGCAATTATCTCCATCAGCTCCCTGGCATCCGGATTGCCCAGGATCTGAAGCGAACGCCGGGCCATGGGATGCAGTCCCGTCAATCCACCCACCGTACCCACAGCAAGAGGCAGGGTGAGCCGGTGATAAAACATACCGTTTTCGGTTCCTGATGTCGACAGACTGCCATAGCGGCCGTTTCTGGCAGCCCAGGCATGGCCTGATGCTTCCACGGCCCGGAAATCGTTGCCGGTAGCTATAACAACGGCATCCATTCCGTTAAATATCCCTTTATTATGAGTTGTTGCCCGGTTAACATCAATACCGGCAATCCTGACCGCCCGGTGAAATTTTCCGGCAAATTCATCCGCCTGCATATCCCCTGCCATGCTTTTCAGTCCGCCAATCTTACAGCCTACTTCGGCGGTAACCAGGCATTCGCTGCAATAGTTGGAAAGGATAGCCATAATAATGTCAACCTCCTGTTCCCCTTTTTCAAATCTATTGCCGGTACGCAAAAATTCCTTGAGAATAACACCGAATTCCTCCAGGCATGAATTAATAAAATTTGCCCCCATGGAATCACCGGTGTCAAAACCGGCGCTGATCTGATAGTAATCCTCCATGTCTTCCCTTCTGTCCAGCAGCTCAATGCTCTTTATCCCCCCTCCCCTTTTTACCATATTTGCAGTTATATGCTCAGTCCCTTTCAAAAGCATTTCTTTGAGGGAAGGAAAGGCATTTCTCAGCCTGTCATGATCGCCTTTCCAGGTAAAATGCAACTGTCCGTTTTTCGACATCCCTTTTACCTGAACATTGAATCCGCCGAGGGCGGACCAGAATTTTGCGCTGCGGGCTGCAGCGGCGACCACTGAACTTTCTTCGGTAACCATGGGAACCATATAGTTCCTTCCGTTAATAAGGAAATTGGGAGCTATTCCGTAAGGAAGGTAAAAATTGGTTATGGTATTTTCGCTGAACTCATCATGAAGATTTTGTATCCGGCGATCACTGTGCCGGTATGATTCAATCTCCTGAAATGCCTGAACACGGTCCGGAATGTTTTGAAGCAGCAGATCAAGTTTTTCCTTTCTCTCCAGCCGTGAAAATCCGCTTATAATAGTCTTGTTGGTCATACTCCCTTTATCCCCGTTAAGGGAATTCTCATCTTTTAACAAAGTTTGGCGCACCCAAAATGCTAACTGAGCAATATCGAATACTCTTTATAAGGGTACAGCCGGTATTTAACACCTTTAACATTCACTACAATTTACAAAAATTCTATATTTTAAGACCAGGTATATCATAATTTTTTAAAATGAACCCACAAGAACAAAACCACCACCCAGCCAACCCGGCAAACAAATCCGCAATCAAAATCACCCTGTCCGGGTCTCCGGCCGTACCGGTATCCATATCCGGGTCAATACCCCCCGTCCCGCTTGCGTGGCATATTTGGCACCTGATCCCGCACTCTGAATGATATCAGCTCTAACAGCTTTATCCACAGAAAATAAAATCATGCAAAATGTTAAACATCCGAAACAAAAAACTGTTTAAAGTTTTTTATCTATATTTGCCGTCCGAACTTTTATGTTACAGATGATAAAACATATAAACGTAGGGGAACACCGACTTGCATACCAGTGGATAAATGACAATTCACACGATCCCGGGAAACCGGTTATAGTATTTCTGCATGAGGGACTGGGATGCATGAAGCTCTGGAAGGATTTCCCGGCAAGGCTTTGCAAAATGACCGGTTGCCGCGGCTTAATGTACGACCGCTACGGATACGGCCAGTCCGCCAAAATTGAGGGACCACGCGAGAACGATTTTCTGTATCATGAAGCCGCCTCGGTACTGCCCGGACTTCTCGAAAAGCTTGGGATAAACGGACAGGTATTCCTTTTTGGCCACAGCGACGGCGGAACCATCTCACTGATTTTTTCTGCCCTTTATCCCGCGAAAACAGCCGCCCTGGTTGCCGAAGCTTCCCACATCTTCCTTGAACCGGTCACCCTGCGCGGAATAAAACAGGCCATTCATAACTTCAAAAACAATGGCCTTCGTGAAAAACTCCAAAAATATCACGGCGACAACACCGATTCAATGTTTTACAGCTGGGCCAACGTATGGACTTCCGAAGAAACAGCAGGCTGGTCAATAGAGCTCATTCTGCCGGAAATACAAGCTCCTGTGCTGGCCATTCAGGGAGAAAAAGACAATTACGGCACTGCATTGCAAACGGAAGCCATCACCTCCGGCGTAAGAGGACCTGGCCAGCATCTGCATATACCCGACTGCGGGCACACCCCACATCATGAACAGAGAGACATAGTATTAAAACATACAGCCGATTTCTTTGCCGCTCATTTTGAGCCGGTCGATGCCGAAAATGACGCACGACAGCTATAAAACCATAAAAAACCCTTCCCGGGGCCTCTTCAAAGACAGGGGAAGCAAATTCCTGTCCTTCGCTTTTCCGGTAGTAAATGAAAATGAAATAAAGAAAAAACTCGACGACCTTCGCAGGGAATACCACGATGCAAGACATCACTGCTATGCCTGGGTGCTGGGCAGG
>PWPZ01000224.1 GCA_003556985.1 Bacteroidota bacterium | reverse complement strand
TCTTCCGATCTCCTTACTGCCCATCTTCTGAGGCAATCCCGGGCGGGCTGTAATGCTTTTCTGGGAGGGGTTGCCAAAAACTACAATTCCAATCTGCTGGTAGACAAGGATAGTGACCTGGTAGTTGTTGAGGCCGATGAATATGACAGATCATTTTTACAGCTCTTCCCCCAAATAGCTGTGATCACCTCCATGGATCCTGACCATCTCGATGTTTACGGCACTTTAGACCGTATGAAGGAGGCATTTGCACTTTTTGGCAGTCAGGTAAAAAACGGGGGTACGATAATTTGCAGGAAGGGAATTGAATCTGAAATAAGCCCGAAAACAGGTGTTGAAAAGGTCACTTACGGGATTAATGAACATGCTGACTATTTTGCAGAAAATATAAGAATAAAGGGAGAGGGGCTTCCTGTGTTTGATCTTGCGACGCCCGGTGCCAGGATCAGAGACCTGGAGCTTGGTGTTGCCGGAATCTTCAATATCCTGAATGCGGTTGCAGCAACAGCTGCTGCCATGATCTGCGGTGCCGGAGAACATGAGGTAAGAGCAGGGCTTAAAAGCTTCAGGGGGCTATCAAGACGGTTTGAAATAATCATAAATAAGCCCCAGGGTGTTCTGATTGATGATTATGCACATCATCCTGCTGAGTTGAAGGCTTGTATTTCTTCGGTAAGGGAAATTTTTTCCGGAAGGGAGATTACCGGAGTATTCCAGCCACATCTCTATTCCCGCACCCGTGATTTTGCCGAC
This sequence comes from Bacteroidota bacterium, assembly GCA_003556985.1. Taxonomy (GTDB): domain Bacteria; phylum Bacteroidota; class Bacteroidia; order Bacteroidales; family PUMT01; genus PXAP01. The sequence goes on along the minus strand of PWPZ01000224.1, from coordinate 4,145 downwards.
GAATTTGCCGAAACCCTGGAAAGTCTTGACAAAATCGTCCTGCTGGATATTTACCCTGCACGTGAAAAGCCTATACCGGGCGTTACATCAGCACTTATATTCAACAAGGTGAATAAGGAGAGCAAAATCATGTGCAGCAGGGAGGAACTGCCCGGTGTGGTTGCCGGAATGGTAACCGATGTTGTCGTTATGATGGGTGCGGGAAACATTGATGCACTCGTAGAGCCGGTTAAGAATGTGCTAATGAGTAAACTGACCTGAAATATGAAAAAACTGAAGATATTGCTTGTGTGGGTTGGAATAGTCGCTTATATTGTATTTGCGCTTGGATTTGTGTCGGGCGAATACAAAAAGCAGGTTTACACTACCATCCGGGTAAAAATAATCGACAGCCTTGAAAACCGCTTCGTTACTGCAGAAGACGTTACGGAAATATTACTGGATAATGGCGAAAAACTGCTGGGCTATCCGCAGCACACTGTTAATACACATGAACTTGAGAAACTCCTGGCCGAAGACTCATTTATAAAGAGCGCCCGGCTCTACAAAACCGTTGACGGCGCACTTAATGCCGATATTGTGCAACGCAAACCAATTCTACGGATAATCAATCGGACGGGGCAAAGCTATTATCTGGACAGGGAGGGAATGATCCTTCCGCTTTCACCCAATTTTACCAGCAGGGTGCCTGTTGCCAACGGTTATATATCAGAACCTTTTAATGTCGGAAGCAAAAGATCCATATTTGAGGCCGATGTTCCCGAAACCAAAAGGAATGAAGTAATTTATGATTTGTATGCCCTTGCCTCTTTTATTGAAAGCTCAAATCTGTGGAGAGCCCAGATAACCCAGGTATATGTTAACAATAAATACGAATTTGAACTGATTCCCAGGGTAGGGGCTCACATAATTCTTCTCGGCGATGCCAGCAATGTCGAAATGAAGTTCAGAAAGCTCGAAGCTTTGTACCGTTACGGGCTTAATAATAATGGCTGGAATAATTACGAGATTATTAATCTGAAATATGAAAATCAGGTAGTGTGCACAAAAAGATAAATTGTTATGATTATGAAAAATAATGTAGTAGCCGCCATCGACATCGGAACAACAAAGATTGTATCCATTGTAGGCAGCAAGAATGACAAAAACAAAATTGATATTCTTGCTTTCAGCAAAGCAGAATCAAGGGGTGTAAAGCGTGGTACCGTTCTGAATTTTGAGGATACGGTAAACGCTATCCAGAAAACCGTTGATGAAGTCAGGCAACAGACAGGAAAATCTGTTTCCGAGGTTTTTGTGGGCATTGCCGGCCAGCATGTCAAAAGCATAAGGAATCGCGGTTATATTAACCGCAATTCATATGATGATGAGATAAAAAGGGCCGACATCGAAGCATTGATTGCTGATATGTACAAGATCCCTGTTGAAGTTGGCGAAGAGATCATTCATGTGCTGCCTCAGAATTTCATTGTGGATAATGAGCATGATATCAAAAATCCTGTAGGGATGTCCGGAAAAAGGCTCGAAGCAAATTTCAACATTGTGATCGGCCAGGTATCTTCGGCAAAAAATATCGAAAAATGCATCAGCAGGGTAGGATTGAAAGTAAAGGATCTCATACTTGAGCCTATCGCCTCGGCAGAAGCTGTGGTAACCGAAGATGAGAAGGAGGCAGGAGTGGCCCTTATTGACATAGGCGGGGGTACCACCGACCTTGCAGTATATTATGACGGGATAATAAGGCATACTGCCGTTATCCCCTTTGGAGGGAATGTGGTTACCGAAGATATAAAACAGGGTTGCTCTATTCTGTTACGTCAGGCAGAACTACTCAAGGTTCAGTTTGGTTCAGCCCTTGGTTCCATGGCGCCCGATGATAAAGTAGTCACCATTCCCGGCATAAGCGGAAGGGAGCCCAAGGAAATTTCCTTCCGGAACCTTGCCTATATTATCCAGAGCAGGATGGAGGAGATTATTGATGCCGCATCCTTTGAGATAGAAAATTCGGGTTTTTTCGATCAGCTCAGCGCGGGTATCGTCCTCACCGGTGGAGGTGCGCTGCTTACCCATTTACCCCATCTTGTCAAATTCCGTACCGGTCACGATGTACGCATCGGCCTTCCCAATGAACATTTGTCAGGCGATCCGACTGAAGAGGTTAACCACCCGATGTATTCAACGGCTGTGGGACTAATACTTAAAGGGTTTGAGCAGTATGAAGCTGACGGTAAATATTTCCCTGAACCGGTTGCCGAACCACAAAAGCAGGAACCGGTAGAAGCCCCGGCTGAAAAAAGACAATCCGTTTCAAAAAATCTGTTCGATAATCTGAAAGAGCATATTACAAAAATCTTTGAAGAAGATGATACCAGAATGTGACTCTGCGGTTTTGTGTTGTAAGGATAATTTGAAATTACATTAATTTACCCATGGAAAAATAATCTGACAATTATGGCAAATACTAATGAAATAATGAATTTTGACCTGCCTGTAGAACGATCATCCATCATAAAAGTTATTGGAATTGGCGGAGGGGGAAGCAACGCAGTAAACCATATGTACTGTTCGGGAATCAAGGATGTTAACTTTGTGGTATGCAATACAGATGCACAGGCACTCGAGAATAGCGAGGTTCCCATAAAAATACAGCTCGGCGAATCACTGACCGAAGGAAGGGGTGCCGGTAATAAACCCGAGATCGGCAAACAGGCTGCCATAGAGAATCTGGATGATGTTCTGGAAGCCCTGTCGGGAAATACCAAAATGGTATTTATTACTGCCGGCATGGGAGGAGGAACAGGGACCGGCGCAGCGCCGGTTATTGCCAGGGCGGCCAGGGAAATGGGATTACTAACAGTGGCCATAGTGACCATACCCTTTAAATTTGAGGGAAAAGTGCGAATAAACCAGGCTATAAATGGAATTAACGAGCTCAGGGAGCATGTAGATTCCCTGCTGGTGATCAATAATGAAAAATTACGGGAAGTATTCGGCGATCTGAAGATAAGCGAGGCATTTTCACGGGCCGACAACGTTTTAAGCGGTGCGGCAAAGGGGATAGCCGAAATCATAACTGTCCACGGTCATGTTAATGTCGATTTTGCCGACGTCCAGACGGTAATGTCGGAGAGCGGTGTGGCTATTCTCGGAACCGGTAGTGCCGAAGGTGAGGATCGCGCCCTTAAAGCCATACAGACAGCAATATCCTCTCCGCTACTTAATAATAATGATATCAGGGGAGCCAAAAATATTCTTCTGAATATCACCTCGGGAATAGATGAAGTCAGCATGGATGAAGTCGGTGAGATAACCGATTTTGTAACTGCCGAGACGGCCTCAAGCACTAATATTATCTGGGGTACATGCAGCGAGGAGTCGCTGGGCAGGAATATATCCGTTACTATTATAGCAACAGGTTTTGAGTTCAACTCAATTCCCGAGCTTTATGTAAGGCACAAAGATGTTGAAAAGCTCCCCCTTGATGATTTCCCGTCGCCTGAAACCAATCCGGTGAAGGGAGGATTTACGGTGAAGGACCGCCGCTCAAGGCAAACTGACCGATATAATTTAGAGGATTCCCAACAACAGAGAATTGAATTTGATCTGACTCAGGGTAAAGATCATCTCTTTGTTACTGAAGATGACGCCGCTATCGATGAAAAGAGCTCAATATCCGATCACCGGGCTACCGATCGTGCAGAAAAACTGAAAGAAGCCGGTAACAGGCTTAAAGACAAAAATTATCTCAGCATTAATGAGAAGGAGGAGATAGAAGAAATGGAGCGTCAGCCGGCTTTTGAGCGAAAAAAAATCAATATTAACCTTGCCCGTAAATCATCCGATAATCCTGTGAGCAGATACAAACTTTCGGATGAAAAGGATAAGGGTCTGCGCTTAAGATCCGATAACGGGTATCTTCATGACAATGTAGACTGAAAAAGCGGGATGCTCCGGCAATAGTGCCACCTGCCCCTGGCTTAGGGTATATCATTCCTGAAAGATTATATCAATTATGACATGGGCGGTAATATCCTGGCGGAGGCCATGCCTGAGAGGCATGTATAGTTTAAAAAAAGCATACTTTTTTTCTGGTGCTTCAGTGCACGCCATAACTGGCGGAGTTTTTGCGGATATAATGGCAGCCT
>PWPZ01000145.1 GCA_003556985.1 Bacteroidota bacterium | reverse complement strand
CACAGACATGAGTTAATGTCCTTTTAAGGGACCAAGCTCGCAGGAGAAACTCGCACACCCAAGGCGGAAGAATGGGTATTTTCAAAAAACAGGAGTTTTCAAGAAAACAGGTATAATTCAAATGGATTTATAGGAGAAATGTACATGAATTTTTTTTATCCGAAAATAAACACAGACGGATGAAAAAAATTCATGGGAAATCCTCATCGAATAGTCATACAATATGGAGCCATGAGGATTCAACGGATTGAAAAGTATTTTAACCGGTTAATGAACCCGGAAGAGCCTAACGTCTCCATACGAGTAACGCGGGTTTACGGTTAACCGCGTCTGACCGGGTAGTTCACAACACCAGGCGATTGATTACATCTCTTAACATCGGGGTAATAAGCAGTATATGATAAAAGCTTTTCTTTTAGTATCCTGCTGCCTGTCCGTCTTTTCTGGATTCAGATGCACCATAATAAACTTCATTGACCGGATCGTACCTGATGGCCTGATAACCGCCGAATGGCCCCACTGCCCATTGAACCCGGTGTCCTTTTTTTATCAGTTGGCGTATAGTTTCATAAGGGTATCCTGATTCCAGCATTACTCTGCCTCCGTCATCCATTTTCTGTCCTGTTGGTTCGGATGAGCCGGTGTGGTAAACCCTTGGAGCATCTCCTGCCTCCTGGAGATTCATCCCAAAGTCAATCATGTTAATCACGATTTGGGCATGACCCTGGGGCTGCATGTCACCGCCCATGACGCCGAAGCTCATAAAAGGCAAACCGTCTCTGGTGATAAAACCTGGTATAATGGTGTGAAATGGTCTTTTGCCTGGTTCATATGTATTAAAATGACCGGGTTCAAGAGTAAAACCTTCCCCCCTGTTCTGTAAAACAAATCCAAGTCCGGGTGGTGTCATCCCGCTTCCCATACCACGATAATTACTTTGTATGAGGGAGACCATGTTCCCTTCCTTATCTGCAACGGTGAGATAGATGGTGTTTGGTTGTTCCGTCAAACCGGCCTCATAACGCCTTGCCGCACGGTCGGGGTCAATAAGGGCCCTTCTTTCATCTGCATAGTCTTGGGATATAAGTTTTTCTAACGGTACGGGACTGAAATCCATGTCTGCATAATAACGTGCCCTGTCTTCGAATGCCAGCTTTTTTGCCTCAATAAACAGGTGGAGATATTCCGGACTGTCAGGGTCCATGGAACCGATGTCGTATCCTTCCAGGATGTTAAGTATTTGTAAAACTGCTATTCCCTGACCGTTGGGTGGAAGCTGCCAGATATCATAGCCTCTGTAATTTCCGGAAACCGGATCAACCCACTCACTGTAATGGGCAGCCATATCGTCATAACTCATGTAGCCTCCGTTCTCCCTGATATACTTTTCTATAGTTCTGGCAATTTCTCCTTTGTAAAAAGCATCCCGTCCTTCCCGGGCTATAATCTCATAAGTATTGGCAAGATAAGGATTACGGAAAATTTCTCCTTTGGCAGGCATCCTTCCATCAGGCATATAAGTCTCCCGAAAATTCGGAAAATTCCCCAGTCTGCCGACCGACCGTTCCAGATAATAGGCAATTAGCTCTGTGACCGGGAATCCGTTCCTTCCGTAATCAATAGCTGGTTTAAGAATGGTTTCCATATCAAGTATGCCGAATTTTTTATGCATTTCAAACCACCCGTCAACCGTACCGGGAACACTTACTGAGAGCGCACCGGAAGAGGGGATATATTCATAGCCTTTTTCAATAAAGTAATCTCTTGTCAATTCTTTGGGAGAACGGCCGCTGGCATTGAGTCCATAAAGTTTTTCCGTTTCCGAATCCCAGATAATAGCAAACAGATCACCTCCTATTCCGCAGCCTGTCGGTTCCATCAGTCCAAGCATGGCATTTGCGGTGATAGCTGCATCCACTGCACTTCCTCCCTGTTTCAGTATGTCCAGGGCTGCCTGGGTGGCAAGCGGATGGCTGGTGGCAGCCATACCGTTACGTGCTATTACCTCGGAACGGGTGGCAAAATTATGACCGGTGATCCTGTCTTGTCCTTCAATCGTATTTATGAAGGTTATAAGAGCAATAGTTATTAAAATGGCTTTTTTCATCTGTATAAAATAGGTTAAGCAAATTAATAATAAGTTAATTACATTGTGAAGACAAAGAATCATCAGTTTTTCAAACCCGATGGAACCCGCATGGTTTATTCATATTATTTTTTCTGCCGAAGGCTGATGCGGGTTTCATCAGTAAATATTTTATTTAATTAGTTGGTCTGATGGATCCATAGAAATATTTCGACCTGCGGTCGATCTCACATGCAAAAAAAAATCTCATTTTGCTATAATCTTCTGATGTGACATTCATTTTATTTTGTGAGGATATTAAAAATATTGTTAGTGGCGATTCATAGATTAAATCGTTTTGTATTCAATTTTCTTCCTGCTAAAATACATTAAAAAACATAACCGGTTACCTTATCGATCACCCCTTTGTGGAGAATTTTATACAGAACCAATTTAAAAATAGGGCCGGATTTCAAAAAAAAGTTAATTTTGTGCCGGTTTGAAAAAAATGCAATCCACGGGCAGCGGATTTAAATTGATCATATAAAAATCGTATTTAAAAATGGAATATCTCCCCGAACAAATGGCCAACGCCCATATACTTAACCAGTATTGGCTCACATTTTTACTTGTTATTTCCATGGTTCTGGTTTCCCGCACCTTTGTTGCCGGTACTCGTTATTCCCCAATTCTGATAATAGTTGTTTTCGGATTACTGATGGGGTATGTTATGGTGAGCACGGGAATGGGAACCCCGGGTTTAAGTGAATTTCCCATAGTCGGTTTTACCAGCCGGGTCACTATAACGGCGTTGATGGCCTCGTTTTTTGTTGGTGGGCAGGAAATAAGGAAGCTCATTACGGAGCATAAGATTGATAAAACTGACATTGTGATCCCTTCCGAAGAGGAGATGTTCCTTGGTACCAAATTTACCCAGTTCATGTTTCTTATCCGTTCTTTTTTCGTGCTGGTGGGAATTGAATCAATGAAAAGGGTTATAATCGGTTATAGTAACAACGAACCTCTGGATGCTTTTTATCCTCTGCTGGGATATCTCGGACTGGTTGGCTCAATCATACTTATAGATTACCGTGCCAAGATTTTTAATAAACCGGTATATATCAGAAAAGGAATTATCGAGACTGCCCTTATACTGGGAGTGTTGACTTTATCATGGTATATTGCCAGCTGGATCAGACCGGTCATAGCGCTACCGGAAATATTTTTTGCAATGATCCTCTCAGTAACTTTCGGAATGATATTTTCAAAGTGGAAATTCGGTCCGACGATCCGGTGTTTGCTGTTTGCAGGTATTCCTGTGGTGCTTGCTGCTAATTTTATGGTGGGAGGATCGAGGATTGCCGAAGCTTTCACTCTCACAGGCATGACCTCGGTACTTTCCTTCGGTTTTTTCGGCCAATTGCTCTGGATGTTCGGTGGATTAACGCTTTTGATTTTTCTTGGCAAAGCCAACCATATGAGGAATCTCGCTCCTGGTATGGCTGGTTCCCTGTCCCATTCCGGACTTACGGGTGCCTGTACTGCCGGTGACCTGGGGCCTGATGCACAATTCAGGGCTCCGATTATGATAAATATCCCCTTCATTGGTCACATATTTGTTTTCTCTATACTTGCAGCAAGTGCCACCACAGGCAGGTTGCTTATTCCATATACCCTGCTGGTTGTACTTGCCGGTATAATTTTAACGTTCCTGGCATTGAAGGTTCTCAGGAATTCCCACAATGTTGAAGAGAAAGAAGTCAGGGGACTGATGATATTTTCTCTTGGCTGGCAATTGATTGCTGTTTTCGGTGGATTGCTGATATTGAATATCGGAGGGATGGGCCTTAATGATTCTGTAATGGCAAATGCATCTGCCATATCCCATTTTGGTCTGTTTGCTGCAATTCAGGGTGGCATGTTCGGCCCAGAAGCTGCTGCTCTGATTGCCTTTGTTTTTGCCATGCCATTTTTAGTTCATCCACTTGTGTTCGGTATATTTGGTAAAACCGCTGAGAACAATGGGGTCATGCCTGTTCGTATTGTTGTAATCCTTACGACTATAGGGGTAATAGGGGTATTGACTTCAATGGTCCTTTAACCGGTCCGGGAACTTTCTGATTATGTCGTGATCTGTCAGGTTTTGCGCTCCCGTTCAGGCACTATTTCCCTCCGATCAGGCCTTTTTCCGGCCCTGTTCAGATTTCATCGGTCCATATCCTGGCCTGTCGTGCCCCGAAAAAACTTCCTCCACCAGTCACAACACGGGCGGGTGTTGTTTAATCACGATTAATTACTAAATTTGTATGAACCATCCAAACGCCTGCAAATGAAAAAGCTGATCCTAAACAAACTGGATTACCTGAGAATAAAAAAAGCGATAGAAAGTGCAAAACAGGTTAAATCAATTAATGCCACTGAAGCCGCTGACCTGATGAAGGAACTTGAATCTGCCACAATAGTTGAACCCAAAGAGATTCCATCCGACGTTGTTACCATGAACTCTGACGTGAAGATCAGTTTCCTGAATAATAACAGGCAGGTTAGGTTTCAGATAGTTTACCCTAAAGATGCAAACTTAAAGGAAAATAAAATTTCTATTTTTTCTCCGATTGCCACAGCACTCATAGGTTATAAACAAGGAGATGAGGTAGAATGGATTGTTCCTGCAGGGCCCACCAGGATAAGGATTGATGAGATCATATACCAGCCTGAAGCATCGGGAGACTATGATCTGTAGTTTTTGCAACTAAATTCAAACAGGAGCGGCACCTTCCGCGATGCAGGAACGATTTTTTGTCGCTGTGATGTCCTGGATGGCCTTGTCCGAAAGTTTT
>PWPZ01000063.1 GCA_003556985.1 Bacteroidota bacterium | reverse complement strand
GTTTCAGAATCAACAGGTTGAGCCGGTTCCGTAATTGCCTGGGCAGGTTGTTCCTGAGTTGGCGGCAAAACTGGTACTTGTTGTGTTTGTCCTGAATCTTTTTTAGCCTGGTTGCAGGAAACCAGGCTAAAAAGAGTAAATACTGCGATTATTATCAAAAAGTATTTCATCAGTAAATATTTTATTTAATTAGTTGGTCTGATGGATCTTACCATGACAATATTTTCATTGTATTTTGTGTGTGACCCGGCACATGGACGATTCATTATTCTATTTTTAACTTTCATTTACTTGCTTCATTTTCTCCGAACATTCAAAATTGCATTTCGGTCAAAAAGCAATGTGTCTTGAACACGAACCTAATACCGGATCTGAATATTCTTTTTCAAGGGGTGTTTATATCCCAAAAGTGATTTCGCAAGGTTTGCAAAAAAATGCGTATAGATTTTTAATTCTCTAATGATGAATGACGTAAACCTACGAAACAAAATTTAATAACCAATTTTTTTTGCAGGTAAAACAAAATAATTGAAAAAAAATGCCAATCACGGAGAAACCCGGGAATTGTTAACGGGCAGTCCATTTTGCTTCCAGCCCCTTATTCCATCGGTAATCCATATAATATTTCCCTTATAAATACCTCTTAATTTGTTTACAATATCTGTGGTACGCCTGGTGGTGGTACAGTAGATTACAATAGTTGGCTGATCCAGGTGCTGATAAAGCTGCTTTTCAAGGTTATCGGCATCAGCATCAATATTGACGGATTTCCCAATATGTCCCCCTGCAAACATGGAATCGGTGCGCCCGTCAATTATCAGTAAGCTATCTTCATTCAACCTGTCGCCATACTGCTCATAAAATTGCAGGGAAGTCAGTCCTGTAATTTCCTGGCTGTACAAATACCCGGATAATAAAAGGAAAATTATTACGGGGAAGAATTTTAATATTCTTTTATGGATAATGAAAGAAGACCACATATCGTTATGGTTCAGGTGCTACGTTATTTAACTTCTCACCATCAGATGCAAGTAGATTGTTGCAATGGTTCAGAATTACGATTACAGGGTCGGTTCAGTAAACTATGTAATCAGAACGCAAATATATGAAATATAGACATGGATATCCGGTAATGCCGATTATATTCCGGTGATGCCATTTTCCCAAAATAGTACCCTCCTTTATTAACAGCAAGCCGGGATTGCTTCGGACAACAGTTTTAAGGGTAATTTCATCAGAATGATAGAACCGGTATCGGGCGCCGGTTTGTTCGACGAAATTATTTATTTGAGGCTCCTTATTCTCCGCATAATAGGTTTTCTTGCATTGGCACTAACGGTAGTTTATCCTATAACAAATATAGGATGGGGCATTGGGGATCATTTTTACTGACTTTAATTTGAAGACCCTTTTTGGAACCTGCAATGAATAGGCACTATCATAGGACTTTAATCCCGGAGGAAAGCCTCTTTCAAAATATTTAAAGATACGGCCGGAGGTGAGGTTCTTTGATTATGCTTTGCTTTTTGCAGCTGGGCTGAAGTAATTCATTTTCTATTTCTCTTCCACCCGGACTTCATGTGAAGCAGCCCGTCATCCTTTTCCCGGATATCCGCAGTCCATTCATAGGTGGTCGGCCATTTTTTGAATACCCCGGCAACGGTATACATAAAGCGCAGCGAAAACTTGTCCGGGCGGGGCCTCCATCCCCCGGAAGGGATCATAGTCACGGTAACCCGGTCATTATCTTTTTCAATGGTATAATGCCCTGATATCAGTCCTGTGGAATGGTGGCCTTCGATCTCAAAACCGCCCTTAATGCTTGTCTTCCCGGCCAGGGAGGCGATATCGGGAAACGGATCGGTAAACCGCAGTTCAAGGGGATATATCTCATTATTCCGAACGATGCACTTAATATAAGGCGTACCATTCCTCCACTCGAGCATATATTCATGATCTCCCGAGATGATCCTTTCTGCACCGGTCTCTGCCGTCAGGGAAGGAAGTTCACCTTCAACGGCAGGGTTTAATTTGGCAATGAGCGGTTGTGGACTGTAACGGATGAATGTCATCCGGGCCCAGTCCATTGGCATGGGAAGATTATCCATACGGTGCCGGCGGCCGTCAACGGAAACTTCAATCTCCGTATGCTTTTTCCTTACAAAGTAAAAATCATGCAGGAGAACCAGGGGCATGGCCGACGGATTTTCGGCGGCATCACCCATCGGCGCAAGAAGTCCGAATGGCTTGCGCTTTCTGGAATTGCTCTCGCTGATCCTGATTACCACCTCCCTGTTGTGAATATCATCAAAAACATAATGAGCCTGCACGCCGGCTCCATTGATATCAAAAAATGCCGCCCGCATTTCCCGCTCTTCCATATGCGCCAGTCCTTTGCCGGCAATATCATAGTTGGCCGGGTCGAGCTTCAGTCCCCTTTCATGAAACACATCCACCCTGCCATCCGCCCTCCAGCCGATAACAAGATGCCCCTTGCCGTGGACCGCATCATCAAATACCTGGGGTTCAAATCCGATATACAGGGTGTCTGGATCTTTTTCCAGGTTAACCAGGAGGAGCCGCTGCATTGGATCAACAGAGATGCTGAAGGGCATCACTATATTTTTCGTCTCCTGTGCCATTCCATTATTTAAGAAAATAGCCATTATCAGCAGTATAAAAGTTTTTCTCATTGCCGGCTTAATTTGTGTTTAATCGCTGAAAAAATCGCTTTTGTAAAGCATTGTTTTTTCCGAAAAATGAACGGAGCTTGCCAGGAAAAAACCAAAGGCCCCGTTGCTTACATTTCCCTGCACATTTGCCTTGGGCGGGGAGAAAAACATGTTGGGCATATAGTTAAAGATGGCGTCGTTGACAAACCAGGCATAATCCTCGCTGATCGACATTGCCATCACCTGCACTTCCAGGGAGTCTTCACGGGATTCCATGATGGCAATCGATTCCCCGTCAAGGTATTCACCATTAGTGAAAATATCGGTATAAATACTCCATTTATAGAGTGTGTCGGCCCATTCGCCATCAATGGAATATTTGAAAAGAAAAAAATCGTCAGGCTCGGGAGGTTCCTGCCCGTAGATCAGTATCTCGTAATGGGGCATATCGGCAGGCCAGCCCATGGTAAATCTACTGAACCCGATGGAGTCAAGCTCAAACCCCTGCAGCATTGTCGAGCTGGCCGTATAGGTCTGTTCATCATCGCGTATATTCAGTATGTAGGTTTTACCCACCTCGCCTGTAAATTCGCGGCTCTCGTAGTATCCCGGACTAACTTCTTCCAGCAGGTAACCGGTTCCGTCTACCTCAATGGTAACCATGGCACCGGTGACCGGCGGATTGGGCTCATGACTGTCATAAGGGATCGTTTTGGTCAGGATCACGGTCTGCACCGAATCAGCATCGGTCACCGATCCCTGCACTACCAGTCTTGAATACTGCTCCGGGTCAAGGTTAAGCTCGATATCATCAATGCATGAAGTACCTGCAAGCAATATAATTCCAGCCATAAGTAAAAGACCCTTTCGGGGAAAGGAACGTACATTCCGGTTGTTCCGCAAAACATTGTGAACCGGGGGGTTCATTTCGGAATCTGGATCCGGTTTTACCGGGATGGCTTCTTTTTTAAAACGCCCGGGAAATCCAATTCCCCGGAGTACCCGGTTTAATAATTTCCCCGGAAAGGGAATAAGAATTATGGACGCATGAATCAGTAGCGCAATAAGATATATAGTTGTAAGAGTCATGACTGATTATTTTATTGGTTAAAATCTGAAATTCCATGTCACAGAGGGCACTATGCCGAACAGGCTGAGCTGTTTTGCACCCATGTTGTGGGTTGAGCCTTCCTCTGGTTCAAAATAAATGGTGAACGGGTTTTTGCGGCTGTAAACGTTGTAAACCGATACGTTCAGTTCATGATTCAGCCGCCTTTCACGTGAAATGCCAAGCTGGATGGTTGCCGAAAGGTCCAGACGGTGATAGTCGGGAAGCCGGTATCCGTTCCTTTCCGAATAACCCGGCATTATCACCCCGCCATATTCCCATCGTCCGGTGGGAAGGGTTACAGGCGCCCCGGTAGAATATACCCAGTTCAGCCCGACATCCAGCCTGCGTCCAAGGTCCTGGTTGAGTACCAGGGAGAAATTGTGGGGCTTGTCATAATTGGCCCTGTACCAGTTACCGTTATTTATCTCATCGATCTTCCTGCGGGTGTCCGAGAAGGTATAGCTTACCCATCCGGTAAGTCCTCCTTCATTTTTTCTTACCATAAACTCAGCGCCATAGGCTTCGGCAATGCCCCTTCTTATCTCACCCTCGATCTTTTCGTTGAAATTGATCTGCGCGTTATCGCGGAAATCAATCTGATTATCCATAGTCTTGTAATATACCTCGACAGAAGTTTCAAACATATTGTCAGCCAGGTTCCTGAAATAGCCCAGTGCGTACTGGTCGGATATCTGCGGCTTCACGTTTGGCGATACGGGGAACCATACATCCGTGGGCATTCCTGCCGAAGAGTTCGAGGCAAGCTGCATATACTGCCTGGTCCTCGAGTAACTGCTTTTAACGGATGAAACCTGGTTAAGCATCAGCGCCGCACTCAGCCTGGGCTCCAGTCCGCCGCTGGTATTATATATCTCTCCTTTGCCGTAATCGGTATAACCGGTCGGCTCGTAATTTTCATCAAAATCGAAAACCCTGGCTTCACCCATGTTCTGGTATAACACGTACCGCATCCCGTAATGGACACTGAGCCGCTGACTCAGTTTCTGGTCGTTCGAGGCATACAGCACGTATTCCAGGGCTGAATTTTTCGGAATATTTATCCCCATCCCACTACTCCCGTTTGTAATATCCCCCGGCTGTAACTTGTGCCTGAAAACC
>PWPZ01000200.1 GCA_003556985.1 Bacteroidota bacterium | reverse complement strand
TACCTCGGTGCCGGCACCAGCGGCCGGCTTGGTGTTCTGGATGCTTCGGAGCTACCCCCTACATTTGGTGTGCCCGACAATATGGTGATCGGACTTATTGCCGGAGGTGACAGGGCTCTGCGGAAAGCCGTGGAGAAGGCCGAGGATGATCCGGAAAGGGGCTGGGAAGAGTTAAAGCCATTTCAGCCCGGCACACTTGATACCGTCATAGGAATCGCCGCCTCAGGGACCACGCCCTATGTGACAGGGGTGCTGGAAAGGGCTGGCAGGGAGGGACTGCTGACCGGTTGCATAACCTGTAATCCCGGGTCGCCGGTGGCTCTGGCCGCCCAAATACCCGTAGAGGCAGTGGTAGGACCCGAATTCCTGACAGGCAGCACAAGAATGAAGGCCGGCACTGCCCAGAAGATGATTCTTAACATTATAACCACTTCCCTGATGATAAAGCTGGGAAGGGTAAAGGGCAACAGGATGGTCAATATGCAGCTTACCAATAAAAAACTGGTAAGACGCGGCACAAGAATGATAATGGAAGAGCTGCCCCTGGATGCGGAGCAGGCCATGGAACTGCTGCTGAAACACGGATCGGTAAAGCTGGCCATAGAGGCCTGGAGGCAGGAAAAGGGCTGAGCCGGCAGATTAGTCGCCTGACTCCAGGCAATGAGCAAGTCATTCCTCAATGGTTGAAATATTTCCAGGATCCACCCCCATGGCCTGGGCCTTCAGGACCCTCCTCATGATCTTTCCGCTACGTGTCTTGGGAAGCTTATCGACAAACTGGATAATCTCGGGCTTGGCAATCGGACCTACCTCGTGACCTATGTGTTTCCTCAGTTCCCCTGTAAGGTCATCGCCTTTCGGCTGACCGTCGCGAAGTATTACGAAAGCGTGGATCACATTGCCCTTTATTTCATGGGGCACTCCGATGGCCGCGGCCTCCGCTACCGCCGGATGACTGACAAGTGCACTTTCTATATCGGCAGAGCCAAGCCGGTAGCCTGAGACCTTTATAACATCATCTACCCTCCCGATTACCCAGATATATCCGTCCTCATCTATCCGGGCGCTGTCACCCGTCATATACCATCCTGGATATTTTTCCCAGTACTGCTGCCTGAACTTCTCATCGTCGTTGAAAAGAGTCCTTACCATCGCCGGCCAGGGAGTCTTTATGACAAGGTATCCTTCCTTGTTGACGCCCGCCGGACTGCCTTCCTCATCGACAACATCCATTTCTATCCCCGGAAAGGGAAGTCCCCCGGAACCGGGCTTAAGCGGATCGGTGGGAAAAGGCGATATCATATGCATACCCGTTTCAGTCTGCCACCAGGTATCGATAACCGGGCAGTTCTCCCCGCCTATCACCCTGTAATACCACTTCCAGGCTTCAGGGTTGATGGGCTCGCCAACGGAACCGAGTATCCTGAGCGACGAAAGATCATGGCGGCGGGCCCATGCATCGCCGAACCTCATAAAACCACGGATTGCAGTTGGTGCAGTATAGAATATATTAATACCGTACTTTTCGATCATCTGCCACCAGCGGTTGGGAAAGGGATGGTATGGAGCCCCTTCATACATGAAAGTGGTGGCGCCGTTAAGAAGGGGCCCGTAAACTATATAGCTGTGGCCGGTAACCCAGCCGGGATCGGCCGTGCACCAGAAGCGGTCCTCCTACTGCACGTCAAGGTACAGCCTGGTGGTGACATAGGTACCCACCATATACCCCCCGTGGGTATGGAGAATGGCCTTGGGTTTTCCGGTGGTACCGGAGGTATAGAGAATGAAGAGGGGATCTTCCGAATCCATGACCTCCAGCTGGCAGTTATGCGTGGCTATGGGCAGGCTGACCAGCTCATGATACCACATATCCCTCCCCGGTTCCATGTATACTGGCTGACCGGTACGTTTTACAACGACTACATGTTCGACCGTTCCGGCCCGCTGGAGGGCTTCATCGGCAATATCCTTGAGGTTTACCGTTTTACCCCTCTGGTATGCCCCGTCGGCTACGATAAGTACACGCGACTGACTGTCTTCTATCCTCTCCGTGAGTGATTCGACCGAAAACCCTCCGTATACGACAGAATGGACCGCCCCGATCCGGGCGCATGCCAGCATTGCGGTAACAATTTCCGGAATTCTCCCCATGTAAATAGTCACCCTGTCGCCCTTTTTGACTCCCATGCTTTTCAGGACATTGGCGAACCGGCAGGTTTCCTGGTGAAGCCGGAAATAGGACATGGTTTCCACTTCCCCCGATTCGCCTTCCCAAATGATCGCTATCTTGTTGCGCCGGTAGGTACCAAGGTGCCTGTCAAGGCAGTTGTAGGAAATATTCGTCTCCCCACCGGTAAACCATTTGAAGAACGGCCGGCCGGTATCATCAAGAACCCGGTCCCATTTGCGGAACCAGTGAAGCTCTTCGGCGTAGCCAGCCCAGAAACCCTCCATATCGGAGGCTGCCCTGGAATCGAGCTCGCTCCTGTCTTTCACTATGGCTTTTTGCCGGGTCTTTTCGGAAGGATAATAAACCTCACCTGATAATTTTTTTTGTTTCATTATACTGTCTTTTACTGGCCGTTTAATTTATATAATAGAAGAACTAATTCTTTCAGAGGCAGTTTTATCAAACTATATAAATATAACAATATATTTTGGTAATTTCTGAATCAGGAGGAGGGTTTTACAGAAAAAAGGGTGTCTATTTTGGCCGGGAGAGGTGTCTGTAGCGTGTCCCCGGGCCTCAGCAGGGAAACAGGGCGGTGACCTGGAAGGAGGGCTGTGAACATGCGCCTGGCCGGTGATTTAAGTCGGGGCCGGGTACTCGTAACCGGCCGGTGCGAAAAGTTTACCTGAACCTTTTTCTGAGCCTTTCGGCCGAACGGAGAACCAGCTCCCTGGTAGTATCAAACCCCAGGCAGGCATCGGTTATTGACACCCCCCACTCCAGGCTTGAAGTATCAAATCCGGTAAGGTCTTTCCTGAGCGCCTGCTTCCCCTCCCTGAGATTCGTCTCGGTCATCAGTCCAACGACAAAATCATTACCCTCACATATCTGGTCTATGACATTTTCAAACACATTGGACTGCCTGTTATAATCACCGCCCGAATTACCGTGGCTGCAATCGATTATGCACCCGTTCATGAGTCCCCTGCCGGCACTGACCTTTTTAACGTACTGAATGCTTTTGCTGTCATAATTGGGCGAGCTCCCCCCGCGGAGAATAATATGGCCGGTATCATTCCCCGTGGTTGCCACCACGCTTGCATTACCAAACTGATCGATCCCGATAAAGTTGGTTTCATTTTTCAGTGCAACCAGAGAGTTGACAGCAGTATCGATATCGCCCCGGGTACTGTTCTTATAACCAACGGCCATAGACAGTCCTGACATCATTTCCCTGTAAAGCTGGGTTTCACTTGTACGGGCACCAACAGCGGTCCATGATATCAGATCTGAATAATACTGGGGGGTGAAAGGATTTAAAAATTCTGTGGCTGCCGGTAATTTGCATTCATTTAACGCATGTATCAATATTTCTCTTGCCAGCTCCAGCCCTTTTTCAATCTCCGCGGTATTATTTATAAATGGGTCATAGATCATGCCCTTCCAGCCGTCAACGGTTCTCGGCTTCTCAAAATAAAAGCGGCCAACCACAAGAAACTGATCCTTTACTTCCTCTGCCAGACTTGCAATCATGCAAGCGAGTTCCCTGGCCTGACCGGCATCGTGAATGGAGCAGGGGCCTGTGATCAGCAACTTCCGGTCATCTTCCCTTCTGATGATTGCCGTTATGTCTTCCCTGGTTTTCCTGACAACCTCTTTACCTGTGGCTGCAAGAGGAAACCTGGAGACAAATTCCGAGGGTTTGGGCAGTTGCCGGTAATATTTGATTCTCTTGTCCGTAACACCGTTTCTATCTGACATTTCCTGTTAAATTAAAAAATAGACTAATTGCAGAACCAGCCGGTTACACCGGAAAGTTAGCAGATCTATATTTTTGGGGTGATGTTTAAAACACAAAGATAACAACCAAATATCAAATATCGGCAGCCTCGCCCGATTTCAGTCTGATAAAAAAACCGCTTCCCTTTCCCTCTTCGCTTTCCACCCATATTTCCCCCCCGTTCATCTCAACAAACTCCTTCACCAGAATCAGTCCCAGTCCGGTACTCTGCTCACCCTCCGTACCGGAACGACTGGTCTTTACATCCACCCTGAAAAGGTTCTCAACGGTTTTCCGGTTCATACCTATTCCTGTGTCGCGGAAACATATTTCAATATAATCTTTCTCAGGTTCTCCGGCAGAAATATCGATGCTTCCATGTTTGGGGGTGAACTTCACTGCATTGGTGAAGAGATTTCTGATTATGGTGTCAAACATTTTCGGATCGGTAAAAACGGTATATTCACCGGGAATATCGTAGTTTACATCGATAAGTTTGTTATTTGCATGCGTAAGCAGCGGCTCTATGGAATAAAGGACTTTATCGATCAGCGAAAATTTTTCAGGTTCAAAGTAGACTACCCCTTGCTGCATACGGGACCATTGGAGCAAATTTTCGAGTAGCCCGTAAAGGTTGTTGGCCGATTCCTTCATGGATGTAGCAATAGACCTGATCGAATCGGTGGGCATGGTTTCAATACTTTCTTCCAGTAAGTCGGTGTAACCGAGGAATGCGGTAAAAGGGCTGCGAAGATCATGGGCAAGTATAGAGAAAAAACGGTCTTTTTCAGCGTTTATCCGCTCAAGCTCAGTATTTGCGTTTTTTATGCTTTCTTCTGAAGCTTTACGCCCTGTTATATCCTCCATTATGCACAACCCTCCCTCCACAACGCCGCTTTTTGAAATCAGTGGCTTCAGCACAACATTTAGAAAGGCTGTTCTGTTACCCGTCTCGGAAGTATACTCACCCTCAAAAACCGCTTT
>PWPZ01000156.1 GCA_003556985.1 Bacteroidota bacterium | reverse complement strand
GAGGTTGCCGGAACGCTCGAAAAATTCAGCGGCAAAGGTGAAGTATTGTTATTTGATCCTTTCGGGCGACGAATAGAGGAAAAAGTTGAGGAGGCAGCAGAACAAAAGGTCCCTGCCAGAAAACCGGAATTTGAGCCTTTCGAAAATCCCACTGCAGAGAAGGTGATTGAGAGGTATCTTGGTGCAATCGGGGGAGTCCCTAACCTGAGAAATATAGTTGAAATGGCAACATATATGAGGGGAGATATCTATGGAACCGAGCTGGATGTTATTATCCGGCAGAAACTGCCCGACAAGTACAAAATGACCATAAAAATGCGGGGCAATGTGGTGCAGGAGCAGGTTGTTAACGGTAACCGGGGCATGACAATGGGAATGCAGGGCTTTGTCGCCATTGAAAAGGACCAGCTGGAGCAGCTGAAGGAGGAGGCCATCATTATTCCCGAGCTTTCTTACGAAGAAAGAGGATATGAACTGACTCTGGAAGGTACAGAAACAGTTTACGGAGAAGAAGCTTATAAGATACTGATCACCGGCCCCCATGATCAATCCAGGACCGAATACTTCAGTGTAAAGAGCGGATTCAAGCTGCGGGAAGAAATAACCCTGGAAGGCCCGGAAGGACCTGTCGTCCAGGTAACCGGCTATTCCGACTACCGGAGGTTTGGCGCCATGACATTTCCTTTTCTTATCAGTCAGCAACTTGGAAACGAGTCGTACACCATGCAGGTTTATACGCTGGAAATTAATGAGGGCCTTTCTGATGATGAATTCCGGTTACACCCGAGCGTACTGGAATAATAAAATTGTTCTCAGATACTTTTATTCCCGTCAGAAGCACGATGCCGGATTTCGCTGTCACACCTGGGGGTTTTTTGGTAACGGTTCAAAGCCAACTATGAAAAATTTAACACTCATTTTCACCATTTGTCTCCTGGTCATCCCGGAGGTATCCCTCGCACAGTGCGGCAAAAGGCAGTTTTACGGCAAGGCGGGAATAACATTTTCCCCCTTTGGCGACAACTCTGTTTTCAGGTTCACCGAGCTTGAGGGGGCGGCCGGATTTGAAGGCACCGGCTTCCATTCGCTCGGAATCAATTATATAGTCAGCCTTAACAGGTGGATCGAATCAGAAACCGGACTGGAATATTCAAAACATAATCTTGTCATCACTTCCGCACCCAACCCTGAGATTGATAATCCACCATTGGAATCCGGACTTTCGCTTATAACCGTCCCCCTTTCCCTGAGGGCAAATTTCCTAAGGTACTTCTTTGTTACCCCTTCCCAACCATTCACGACTCACTCTTTTTGCCCGGATCAGGAAAAAGAAATACCACCGAGAAAAAGACAAGGGCCGAGGCCGAGATGCCGAATATATTGGGATCAAGACCCAGGGGAAGGGAAATACCCGAAGCGGTAAGGAACAATGTGGTGCCCCCGCCTGTGAGCATCGACCAGAAAGCAGCCTGAGGCGTCCTTTTCTTCAGGAAAAAGGCTCCAATGACCGGCATCAGAAGGCCCGACACCATGAAAGCATAGGAATAGAGCATGAGCTCCAGCACATTTTCCATGGTAGCGGCTATCAGCAAGGCGATTATACCTATAAACAGGGTCAGGCCCTGGGAAAACCGAAGCATTACCCTCTGGTTGCCTTCGATTTTGAAGAGCCTTGAAAGCACATCGGTAAGCAGATTGCCCGAGGCAGCCATCATACAACTGTCGGCCGTCGACATTATTGCCGAAAAATAGGCCGACATCATCAGACCCATCAGTCCCACCGGAAGTATGGTGCGCAGCAGCATGGGCAGTCCCTGCTCGGGATCCAGTCCGCCGCCGGCCGCATACCCCAGGTATTCGAACATGCCATTCTCAAAGGCCACCCTTGAGAATAATCCCAGGATCACCCCCATCATTGCCATGAACGGCCACTCGAATATCCCTGCAATATACCATGCTTTTTGCGCCTCTTTTACGTTCCTGGTGGCATAAATCCGTTGATAGAGTGTCATGCCTACGAACCATATGGGTATTATTGTTACCGCCCAGTTAACAACAGTCTGCCAGGCAACATTCCGGAACGACAGAAATTCCGGACCGAGTGTTTCCCTTATGGCCTCCATACCCCCTATGGCGGTATAGCCGATTGGAATACCGATAAACACAAGCCCCCCCATAAGAATGATCCACTGAAAGGTGTCGGTATAAATCACTGCCTTGATGCCTCCCATAACAGTGTATACGATGGCTATCACGCCCATGATTATAAGGGCGGAAGTCATGTCGAGGTCAATGAAGGTAGCAGAAGCCAGCTTGGCGCCGGCCAGTATCTGTGAGCTGGTAAAGCCCAGGTAGCCGATACCCGAAATAATCCCTGCCGCCATGGCAACCCGGGGACTGTAGAAGTGTCTGAAAAGTTCAGGGAAAGTAAAAAGTTTAAGTTCTTTTCCGAGAGGATGCACTTTGGGTATAAGTAACACAGCACTGATCCATGCCCCTATTAAACCCGTGAACAACATCCATGATCCGGCCATACCGATTATAAAACCCAATCCGCCCAGTCCTATTGAAAACCCGCCTCCCACATCGGTGGCTACCACAGACAAACCAACATGAACACTTCCCATTCTCCTGCTGCCCACATAATAATCGTCGGCATCTCTGTTTCTTCTCAAAAAATAAAACCCGATTCCCAGTACCAAAATCATGTAAAGAACGAAAACAGCGAGGTCTATCCAATGCATATTGAAATTTTAACAGATTTATGACCGGTAAAAGTAAATGATGTTCCGGTTAAAGTGAAATAAAACCGGCACTTTTGATGTGACTGAGCAATTAGAAGCTTCCTCACCGGGGAATTATTTAAAGGAACGGGAGGTTATGTTTACGGTACAACAGGCGGCAGAAAGATCAGATATCCCTTCTTACCAGGGAATATGCGATAAGGGCCAATAATATCATTATATAGCCCAGGACAATCAGGATCTGGAGATAAAGCGGGAGCGCGGGGGCAATCAAACCCATTTCACTGAGTGAGAGCGCATTCCCTCCCTCCACGGTTTCAAAGGTATTTTCGGAAGCAATGCTGAGGAATTCCGGCATGGGGGTTAGTCCGCCGACAGCTTTCATCGGGAAAAAGGGCCGCATGGCCGGATCAAAAAAACTGCGTATAATGGGTTCCAGCGGGAAGCGCAGTAATATAAAGAGTATAATGGAAAGTGCAGTTGTGCGTACCAGCATGACAATGGTGAGACCCACCACCATGAAGGCAATGGTTTGCAGAAAATAAACAAAAAGGATGCCGGCATTAGCAAACATTGGTCCCCCGCCATCTCCACCCGAATAAATCAGTCCGTAGACAAGGGCGCTGAGAAAAACAAGGGCAAAACTATACAGCGCGAGGGCAAGGATCACGAGCAGCTTTCCCTGCAGCAACTGCTTCTTCCCCAGTCCGTCAATCACATGCTGCCGGAAGGTACGGTAGGAAAATTCATTTCCGGTAACCATTATTATCAGGATTGCAAGCAAAAGGTTAAACCAGCTCGCTATCCAGGCAAAGTAGGGCCATACATGGGGAAACCGGAACAGGTTCGTGGTATCAAAACCGGGAATAGTTATATTTATTTGGGATGATATAAAAACAACCAGCGTTAATAATGCCAGGTGAAGTCCGAGAATAACCTTGAATGATGTATGGTTAAGAAGCTTTACAAGCTCAATATTAAATAGTTTACGCATTTTAGAAAATGTTTTGTTTATATCATCCTATTAAACCACCTTCAACAGTGATAGTTGACTACCTGACCAGTTCCAGAAACTGTGATTCCAGGCTCTTTTTAACTTCCACCAGCTTAGAGAGCGTAACCCCGTGGTCAAATGCAAACCTGTTCAGATCGCCGGCCGAAGTGGAGGGATAGCAGCTGACCATCAGTTCATCTTTGTTTCGGGAAAATGATTTAACCATTTTTGCATTGGTAAGGGGCGCTTCAAGTTTCCCGATATCCGGTGCAGCAATAATATATTGCTGGTCCTGGCCAAGTAATTCATCTACCCGGCCACAGGCCAGAAGTTCACCGTTTTTAAGTACTGCAGCATGAGTACAAACTCTTTCCACTTCTGCCAGTATATGGCTGGCAAGAATAACAGTCTTTCCTTTTTTCGCCTCCTGCTGAATAATTGTTCTTACCTCGGCGATGCCTTCGGGGTCGAGCCCGTTTGTGGGCTCGTCAAGCACCATGACCTCGGGATCGCCAAGCAAAACGGCGGCAACGGCCAGCCGCTGCTTCATACCAAGCGAAAGCGTGCGGTAGGGCGAATGTTTTCGCTGATTGAGGTTGGTAATTTTCAGTACCCGGTCAATATCATCCAGAGGAGCCTCCTTGATTTGGGCAATAATTTTCAGATTATTGGCAAGGCTCAGATAAGGATAAAAATTAGGTACTTCTATAAGGCTGCCAACTTTTTTTCTGATTTCAGGATTTTCAGCGGATTTCCCGAACCAGGAAAAGGTGCCGGACTTTTGCCTAATTACTCCGGTGATAACCGATAATGCGGTTGTTTTACCGCTGCCATTCGGTCCGAGAATACCAAAAACCTGGCCCTTCTCCACCTCCAGGCTGAGGTTATCCACCGCCTTTATCCTGCCATAGTGTTTGGAAAGCCGGTTTACTTCAAGGATTTTTTGCATAAGAATTTGAATGTATCTGGTAACTGATTGTTACCGGTAGACGATCAAAGTTCAAATTTATTACAAAAGTTGAAATTAAATGCACCATTACGGGAAATTGCAATGCTGAAGACAGCAGAAAAATGCTGACAGTTTCAGACTAGAGGGTTACAGTATCTTTATGACGGCGAGGTAGTCCTGTCAAAGTTTTTTGGTGATAACACCTTCCTGGTAAATGAATTTGGCGTGACTTTTGGGTTCAATGCGGAGTTCGTACCTT